>JASFUE010000224.1:0-5554 GCA_050050435.1 Burkholderiales bacterium
TACTGTTTAGCGACAAGTCACTTTGGCGAACTGTGGGCAAGGTGCCAATCATTGCCAGGGTCGCTTCGAATTCCTTTGCCACGGCCACACAATGCCGCCAGGTCTCGTTCAACTCTTCCTCGAGACGACGCAAGGCGCCACCCTTGAGTGACTGCGGCGTGCCGTTGAGTTCGACGTTGAAACGCGACAGTTCAGGGACCACCAGCGGGTAGTTAAGACGTTGGAGATATTCCTCGTTCCTTGGAAGTGGAAAGAAATTGTGATCGAGCAGCCATGCTTCGAGTTCGAAACCGCCGACATAGCCGCTTTCCGACAGACCGCCGGTGGCCCGCCAGTTTTCCAGAGTAGCGGTTTCCTGTTGCAGGCGGCGTACAAACTCGGCGCTTTGCTCCGCACTGAAAGTGGTTTGCTCGATTTCCTTACCCAACCGGATGCTCCCGAAACTGTTGTGCAGAAGGTATCTGGTGCCGGCAGGCCCGGATTGATTTCGATCAGATGCCTGCCGGTTACTACTCTCAGGATAACAGGCGCGCGGATGCATGCTGTCGTTTGCGTTCCGGTATGGCGCCTGGCGACGGTCACGAACAAGCCATCTGCAACTGCGCTGAACCGTGTCGTGGTGCAGATGCGCCCGGTTTCGATCGGTATGCCGGTGATTCTGCTAATCTAGTTCTTTGGCGCTGGCGCGTCGATGGATGATTGCATCGGCGAGGAGCTTGACGTACCGGCGATTTGGTAAGGCAACGGGCGCTGCCAGGAGAATCGACACAGCGCCTGCCATATTTCGAATCCGGAGTGTGCAGCCGTAGCCGTGGCATCGCAGCCCGGTCGGATCCACTACGCCGGCGTTTGCGCAGGATAGGCTTTTTTACCCGAAACAGATGAGGCTGGACAGACCATGAGAAAGATTCTTGTCGCTCTGGATGGATCGGAGCATTCACAACGTGCGCTCGATGAAGTTCTGAAGCTGTTCGTAACGACTTCTTTGCACGTTCACCTTTTGTCGGTGTGTGAACCGATTCACGTCAACGAGGTGCTTTTCAAGGACACCCTCTCCGGAATGCGCCAGCTCGAAGACGAGCACAAGGCGGCGGGGCGCAAGATTGTCGAGCAAGCGGGCGCCATGCTCAAAGAGGCGGGTGTGTCGCATGACACACATGTCGAGATCGGGCAAGCTGCCCAGACGATTACCGAGTCGGCGAAGAAATATCACTGTGAAATGATTGTGATGGGTACCCGTGGCAGGGGCGCGATACGCTCACTCGCCGTGGGTTCGGTCGCCAACAAGGTGGTGCATCTGGCCGCAGTACCGGTTCTGCTCGTCAAATAGAAGCGTGCCAAATAGACGTATTTTTGTGCCTGTGTGGCGAAACCGGCGACCGATGCGCGAACTTCATAACGGCAATTTGCGCCGGGAGTATTTGGGCACACAATGCTGCATGCAGAACGGATGGGGCATGCAAGTGATCTGCAAGCTCGCTCTGGCGACGCTACTGGTTGCCGCGTTGGCCGGCTGCGGTTCAAGGATCGTGAAACCCGATGACAATGGCCTGCCTGCCTATCGTCTCGACGATGGCAGTCTGTGCGAGGCGCCAGCGGACTTTGCCCAACTGGTCGACGCGCCGGCGACCACCCAGGTGCGCTCGCTGTTTCTGGCCTCGGCCTCGCCCGGCGACATTGTTGCCAGCATCGTCGAACTGCCGCCGCTGGCCAATGTGCAAGCTGCTTTCTATCTCTCGTGTGAGCAATACGCCCGCCGCGAGTTGTCAAAGAAGGAATTTAACCGGCGATTGCGTATTTATCAGGAATTGCGCGTGGCGCACGTAACACTGGGCATCCGCGAGTGGCGGGACGATCCCGAGGGCTACGCGCAATCCGGTAAGCTCTGCCACTTCATCTATCAGCACGGTGAGCCCGACAGCCGCGATGTGACGCGTCTGGTACCCCCGCTGACCAGCGTCGACGATTGCGCCATCATGGTCAACAGGGACGGTGGCACGCATGTGTTGCTGGGATGTTCAAACGGGCGTTGGGATACGTACTGGGCAGAAGCGCCGCTGCTGGCCAGTCCCAATGGTTGGGCCAACCGGCGCCGCTCGGCCGTGGGCACGCGTTACGTCCCCGAGCCTAACTGTGGCTGGTACTGATCAGTAGACCGGATAAGACCTGCCTCGAGGTTCGCGACGGCTCCAGTTTCGCCGAATCTGCCCGACGAACGTATACTGCGGGTCACGATACTGATCAAATCTACCGCAGGGTGCCTCATGTTGATATTCAGGCAGTTGATTGATCCGCAATCATCTACTTACACCTACTTGCTCGGTGACGCCAAGAGTGGAGAGGCGGTTCTGATCGACACTGTGTTCGAGCAGGTCAAGCGCGATGCGGCACTGATCACTGAACTGGGCCTCAAGCTGGTTGCGACTCTGGACACCCACGTTCATGCTGACCATGTCACCGGAAGCTGGATGCTCAAGCGCCAGTTTGACAGTCTGATTATGGTTGCCAAGTCAAGCGGTGCTCTAGGAGCCGACCGGTATGTGAGCGACGGCGATACCATCGGTTTCGGTGAACGCTACCTGACGGTACGCGCCACACCCGGCCATACTGATGGTTGCCTGACCTTCGTACTCGATGACGAAAGCAAGGCGTTTACGGGCGACTGCCTGTTGATCCGAGGTTGTGGTCGCACCGATTTCCAGCAGGGCAACTCGCAACAGTTGTATCGTTCGGTGCATACGCAGATCTTCACCCTTCCCGCGCAATGCCTGCTCTATCCGGGGCACGATTATCGCGGACTGACCGTGACCAGTGTGGGTGAAGAACGCAAATTCAATCCACGCCTTGGCGGAGAAATTGGCGAAGCGGATTTCGCCGGTTACATGGACAACCTCAACCTGGCTCACCCGAAGCAGATCGCGAGAGCGGTCCCGGCGAACATGCGTTGCGGACAACCGGAAGGTGAGATCGACACGCTCGATGCGCAGACCTGGGCACAGCTCAGTTATACCTTTGCCGGAATCTGGGAAATTGCGCCGCAGGCGTATGAAGAGGTGGCCGGCAAGGTGCAGTTGATCGACGTGCGCGAGCCGGAAGAATATACCGGCCCTCTGGGACATATCAAGGAGGCGACGCTGGTGCCGCTTGCGCAACTGAGCAAGCGCTCGAGCGAACTCGACCGTGACCGACCGGTGGTCGCAGTATGCCGTTCCGGTGCGCGCTCGGCGCAGGCAGTCGTGTTATTGCAGAAGGAGGGGTTTGCCAGTGTTGCCAATCTGGCTGGCGGCATGCTGCGCTGGCGCGCCGCCGGTTATCCGGTCGAAGGGGGCGAGTAATGTCCGCGATGTCCCAATACTGATTGGCCGGGAGAAATCACATGCGCTATCGCACATTCGGAAGGACCGGGCTGAAAGTATCCGAACTGGTGTTCGGCGGTGGCTGGGTGGGCGGCGTGCTCATTCACCAGGACGATGAAACCAAGCTGCGCGTCCTGCGCCATGCAATGGACGCAGGAATCAACTGGATCGACACCGCCAGCAAGTACGGCGACGGACAGTCGGAACAGGCAATCGGGCGGTTGTTGCCAGAGCTTGATCAGCGTCCCCACATTTCGACCAAAGTGATGCTCGACACGGCCAATCTCGATGACATTGCCGGCCAGGTCGAGCGCAGCACACACCAAAGTCTGGCGCGGCTGAAACTCGAATCTGTCGACTTGCTCCAGTTGCACAACCCGCTGGGCACCCGGGCAGTCGACCCGAACGCGAGCGGTAATGCGATCGGTGCCGATACCGTACTTGCGAACAACGGTGTTGCCGATGCTCTGGATCGCATGCGCGAGCAGGGGCTGACGAGGTTCACCGGTTTTACGGCACTCGGAGATGCCGCGAGCTGTCACGCGGTTATCGAAAGTGGCCGCTTCGACAGTGCGCAAATTTATTACAACATGCTCAATCCCAGTGCGGGACGTGCCATGCCGGAAGGTTGGCGCGGCCAGGATTTCGGCGATCTGATCGGGGCGTGCAAACGCCAGAACATGGCGAGCATGATCATTCGTGTTTTTGCCGCTGGCGTTCTTGCCAGCGACGAGCGTCACGGCAGAGAGGTTGTCATCGCCGGCGATGCCGATCTGCAAACAGAAGCGAAACGCGCTGCCGCGATGTATGCGGTGCTGGGGGATGAATACGGCAGCCGCGCCCAGACGGCGTTGCGTTTTGTGCTGTCGAATCCTGATATTTCCTGTGCCGTGTTCGGTCTTGCGCAGTTCTCGCATCTCGAGGAGGCGCTTGGTGCGGCTGCTGCCGGCGCGCTCCCGAAACGCGCTCTCGCCGCGCTCGATGCGGTCTACGCGACCAATTTCGGTCTCTGACTGAATTCCCCCGGGCATATGCCCGCTGTATTGCGCCGGGCGTATGTCACGGTCATTGCGGCGCTGTGCTCGTCATGCAGTGATGCCGATCCCCTGCTTGTGTTACACGGTACAGAACGCCGAGATGTAAAACGTTGCGCGCAAAACCTGAACCGTTGACGATTTCCGCGTTATTGATTTTGCAATGTGTTTTTTTTGGACAGTGCGTTTGTTTTGAAGCAATATTTCTATCAAGCTCAAATCGAAATGATTGCCGATGGTGGTTTGCCTGGCCTCCGATGCGTTACGATGCGAACATAATGAAAATCTGAATCGCGTGTCTGCCATCCCATCGTTCCCGTTGTGACTTTGCAAACCCGGCGTTTACTGGCTCTGCTCGACTATGCGCAGGAAACCATGCGAACTCGTTCGCGGGGCGTATCGGATGTGCGCACGCACGGTGGCTTTCTGTTGTTCGATCATCAGCTTGAGTCACTCGCGGGTGCCCATGTGGCACTTGGCGGTAACGATGCTGATGACCCGAGCTGGCTCACGGTGGCGCACCCGCCAAACCCTGAGGTGCCGCCGGAGCCGGACAATGCCTGGCTTGTGCCGTGGCTGACGATTGGCTCGGCAGCGCAGCAGACCGAACCGGGGCTTGCCGAAGAAATCGACGGTGCCGCCCTGATCGCCGCGGGAACGCATCGCAATGCGTCCACGCCGGCGGCCGACCTGGCCAGCGCCGCCGATCCGGTGGCCGACGCCGGGGCCCGGATCCGGCTCGCCAATTTCGAATTCCGCGCCGAAGTTGAAAAGCGCTACAACGCTTACCTTCAGTCAGCATGGAAACCGTGGTCGGAGCGCGAGCAACAGCGCCGCCGGCTGTCGCACCTGTACGTTGGCCTGTTCACCCTGCAGCAGCAGCTCTCCGGGGCATTGACCGAGAATCAGTTTGAACTGGTGTGGGGCATGGGCATGGCCAAAACCAGGGAAAAGGACGCCGCGGCGGACGTGAGCGGCGCGGTAAGGTTGTACCCGCTGGTCTCACGCACGGTCGACATTGCGTTTGACGAGGAAACCGGTGCGGCGCATATCCGTCCGCGCAATGTCGATGCACGCCTGGAAATCGAGGCGTTCGTTCCCGGCGACGAAGTCGTAGTGGCCGAGGCGGAGAAAGCCGCTGCGAAATTCATCGGCGCTGCCGAC
>JASFUE010000225.1:0-5550 GCA_050050435.1 Burkholderiales bacterium
ACATCGTGAACTTCAGTCCACGATACGTCAATTTCCTCCTGTAGAACGTTGTAACTGTGACGGACTAGGCCCGAACAAGTGGGCTTTTACAGTGGCGGTCGAGTCGATCGGTTTACGCTCCCGGTTTGCCGATTGTCAGCGGCGAGGCTTTACTGCTTGCCGTGCACCGTTTTCAGGCAATGCGCCAGCCCGGGTTTTCGATTGAACATTTGACTTTCGTCAAGCGTATGTGCCGCTACGCTGCCTATGGTGCAAGGAGAAAACATTCCACCGCGAACGGTGCGAATTGCGCGCGTCAAGCGCGCACCGCTGGTGCATGTTCCCGGGAGTTCCACGGATACGCGTAATGGCATCAGCGTTCCTTTGTGTAAGGAGGAGGCTTGTCCGAGATGAAAATATCAGTGTTTTTTGCAGACTTCAGGCTTGTGATGGCCCTGGCGGTTCTGGCCATCTGCGCCGGCTGCGCGGGAGTGCAGTCGCGTCACACGACCACGAGTGTGGTTGACTATCTGTATCCGAACGAGAACGAGCCGGTGGCACAGGTGGGAACCCCGGTGCTGAATTTGCCCATGACAGTCGGTATCGCGTTCGTTCCGGACAAACCGGGTCAAGCACCCGCAAAAGGGCTTACCGAGAACATGAAGACGGATTTGCTGGAGCGGGTTGCGGCGCATTTTCGAAAACTCGACTACATCAAGTCGATTGAAATCATCCCATCTGCCTACCTGACGCCGAGGGGAGGATTCGAGAACTTGAACCAGATCCGGACAATGTACGGGGTCGAGACCATTGCGCTGGTGTCCTATGACCAGGCGCAGTTTACCGACGAAAGCACGGCATCGGTCCTTTACTGGACCATTGTTGGCGCCTATATCGTTCCCGCCGAAAAGAATTCGACTTCGACCATGGTAGATGCAGTTGTGATGCACATTCCGAGCCGCAAGATGCTGTTTCGGGCGCCAGGGGTGAGCCAGGTCAAGGGACTGTCCACTCCGGTCAATCTGAGCGAAGAGCTTCGAGTCGACAGTGAAAAAGGTTTTAATGAAGCTGTCGACAAAATGATTGTGAACCTCGATTCACAATTGGTGGCTTTTCAGGAAAAGGTCAAGGAGTCGCCGGAAGAATACACGGTCGTACAAAGCGGCAAGACTTCAGGTGGGGGCGCAGTCGGCGTGTGGAGTGCCACGCTAGTGACCTTGTTGCTGGTCGGGGGAGTGTGGTGGTCGCACCGGATCAGTTAAAACGCGTTCCCTGGTTGTCTATCGGGCTGGCGATGGTTTGCGTAGCCGCTACGGCGATCCCGGTGCTGCGGGATGCGTTCATCTACGAGCGCAGTGCCGTCGTACAGGGTGAGTTGTGGAGGATATTCAGCGCCCATTTCGTCCACTACTCGAATTCTCATCTGCTTGGCGACATGCTGATCCTGTTTCCCGCTGCGCTGCTCGCGGAGTTGCGCTCCCGCAAGGAACTGGTGCAGTGTCTGGCAGTTTCGGCCAGTGCTGTTGGCGTCGCCGTATTCATTTTCGAGCCCGGCGTATGGCGTTATGCGGGAGCATCCGGGGTCTCGTATGGATTGCTCGTCTTTGTTGCCATGTGCGGTCTGCATGGAAATCCGCGCTGGCGAAAAGTGTGCGTAGTCATACTCGTGCTGGTTGCTGGCAAGCTCGCTGCGGAGAATCTGTTTGGATGGCGGCCGGTCAACTGGGAAAGCGAGGCCGGTTTCGTGACGGTGACGCTTGCTCATATCACTGGTGCGGCCAGCGGCCTTTCGGTGTGGTTTGCTTGTCATTTTCGCGTATGGCAGGTGCGTATTGCGGCGGCCAGTGGTTTGCCTAATTTCAGGATTCGGCAAGTCTGAGTTTCGCGGCGAAGCGGGTTGCTCTCTGTGCGCCAGCGGGCGAGATGGATGCAATGGCGGCCGTGTCTTCAGTAGCGGGTGGTTCGTGAACAATTCGCTGGCCATGAATTTGCGCTGGCAACGGGTGCGCAGACCGGTTAATCTCGCATCAACCTTGAAGATGTTCCGCCCGCTTCGGCCATGCCCCCCAATCGCTCCTCCGACTTCGACGTCATCATTATTGGTGCCGGACACAACGGCCTGACCTGCGCTGGTTACCTGGCGCGCGCCGGCTACCGGGTCAAGGTGGTGGAACGTCGCCATGTTGTTGGCGGAGCCGCAGTGACCGAGGAATTTCATCCCGGTTTCCGCAATTCCGTCTGTTCCTACGTTGTCAGTTTGCTCAATCCGAAGATCGTCGATGATCTGGAACTGCATCGATACGGGCTCACTATCATCGACCGCCCGGCCGGTTCGTTCTGCCTCCTGCCCGATGGGCAACACCTTCAAATCAGTCGCAATCCGGCAGTGGCGCGCGCCGAAATCACCCGATTCTCCCGCAACGACGCGCGCGCATACGATGCGTTTGACAGCGAGATCAGCGCGATGGCAGAAATATTGCGCGAGATCGTGCAGCAGCCGGCTCCCAATCTCGGCGGCGGCGTTAGCGATCTGTGGAGCGCGCTCAAGCTGGGAAACCGTCTGCGCAAGCTCTCACGCCGGCAGCAGACGACGCTGGCCGAGTTGATGACGATGAGTGTGGGTGATTATCTGGACCGCTGGTTCGAAAGTGATCCGATCAAGGGTGACTTCGGCTACGAGGGTATCGTCGGTAATATGGTCAGCCCCTATCATCCGGGTACGGCCTATGTCCTGCTGCATCACGCGTTCGGAGAAATCAACGGACGTACCGCGGCATGGGGTCATGCCAAAGGCGGTATGGGCGCGATCACCCAGGCGATGGCGCGTTCGGCCGAGGCGCACGGTGCGGATATAGAAGTGTCGGCACCGGTGCGCGAGTTGATCGTCGAGGCGGGGCGCGCACGTGGCGTGGTACTGCAGGACGGGCGTCGTTTTCACGCGCCGGCGGTCAGCGCCAATACCAATCCGAAGTTGCTGTTTCTGGAATTAATGGATGCCAACCTTTTGCCGGAGGATTTTCGCCAACGTATGGTGCACTGGCGCTGTCGCTCCGGAACGTTTCGCATGAACGTCGCATTGAGCGAGTTGCCGCGTTTTGCATCCCTCGACGGCAGCGATGATGAAGCGAAACTCACTGGCACCATCAACATTACGCCGTCACTTGGATATCTCGAGCGCGCCTTTGACGATGCCAAAAACGGAGGGTGGTCGCGCGAACCGGTGATATCGATGTGCTTGCCTTCAATTCTCGATGACAGCCTGGCGCCAGAAGGTTGTCACGTGATGAGCCTGTTTTGCCAGCACTTCAATCCGAAACTATCTGACGGGCGCTCGTGGGACGATGTCAAGGAAGGCGTTGCCGACCTGATCACCGATACCGTCGATCGCTTTGCGCCGAATTTCCGCAGGTCGATCGTTGGCCGCCAGGTATTGAGCCCGCTCGATCTCGAGCGTGATTTCGGGCTGGTGGGAGGGGATATCTTTCACGGCGCGCTGCACCTTGATCAGATCTATTCGCTGCGTCCGGCTGCCGGCTATGCCGATTACCGTACGCCGGTGCAAGGGCTATATCTGTGCGGTTCGGGAGCGCACCCCGGCGGCGGAGTCAGTGGCTTGCCGGGACAGCATGCGGCTCGGACGATCGTCAGCGACCTGAAGCACCGACGCGTATCGGCCTGAGCACCCCGGGCGTGACGTCGGTGCAGGAGCAGGGCTGCGTATTTTCAGATGCGCTCCCACAATTCGGTTTCGTCGTCGAGGCGCGCTTGCTCCAGCCCGCGAAAGTCGCCCTTTGAAACAATCCCGATTACCTTTTTGCCATCGGTGACCGGGATGTGCCGGAATCCGCCGTCTTGCATCAGATGCAAGGCCTCGATCGCCGTTTTACCGGGCTCCATGGTGACGGGCGCGGCGGTCATTATCTCGCTCAGCCTCGTGCTGGATGAATCGCGCCCTTCGGCAACAACGCGGCACACGGCATCGCGACCGGTAAAGATGCCAACGAGGTGATCCTTTTTGTCTACGACGAGGATGGCGCCAACACGTTTTGTGCGCATCAGATCGCAGGCTTCCTTGACCGATTTGTCGGCCGTCAGCATGACCGGATTCTGGTCATGGATGATGTCCAGCATATGTCGTTGTGTCATTGTGTCTCCCGAATTCCGTTAGTGCGATTCTGATACAACACGCTAACAAGATCACACGGCTCAGGCTTATGCGGATTGACTTGCATCAAAAGCCGGGGCGACTGTTTCAAACTTTAAACGAATCTGGATTTGCATTATTTCCGTGGTGATGAACCTGTTCGCTGTTTTGCGGTGGATGGGGTGTCTGGCACTGGGCGCGGCGTCGGCGTCGTGACGGGTTGCGTGTGACGGTTAACTTGCCCTCGTGGTCTCGCTCGCTGGCGTAGATCACAAGGGCCAGACGATCAGCAACATCGGTATGCTGACCGCGACGACCAGCACTTCGAGCGGCAGGCCAAGGCGCCAGTAGTCTCCGAACCGGAACCCTCCGGGGCCCAGTATCAGCGTGTTGTTCTGGTGACCTATCGGGGTGAGGAACGCACATGAGGCGCCAATGGCAACTGCCATCAGGAACGTATCGGTATTCACACCCAGTGCTGCTGCGGTGCCGATGGCGATCGGGCACATTACAGCGGCCGTGGCGGCATTGTTCATCAGATCGGAAAGAAACATGGAAACGACCAGGATAAGGGCCAGGCCGACGATCGTGTTGCCTTGTGCGACGTTCTCCATCAGAAAGCGCGCAATCAGGTCGGCCATACCAGTGGTTTGCATTGCGCCTGCCACCGGAATGAGCGCAGCGAGCAAGATGATCACCGGCCAGTCAACCGCCTCGTAGACCGCGCGAAGCGGTATCGTGCGTGTCGCCATGGCCGCCAGAACACCAGCGGTAAACGCAATCGTGGCAGGCAACACGCCGAAGGCGGCAGTGCCGATTGCGGCGGCCACAATGCCCCCGGCCATCCACGCCTTGCGTTTGTCGGGGATGCGCAACTCGCGTTTGGCAAGCGGCACACAGCCAGTGGTGGCCGCAAACTCGTTGAGCGCTTCGACGGGACCCTGCATCAACATAAGATCACCGGGCTGTATCTGCATGGTACGTAGTCTTGCCCGGGAACGCCGGCCCTCGCGCGATATTGCGAGCAGATTGAGTCCGTAGCGAGTGCGCAACTGCATGCTCTTTGCGGAAAGGCCAATGATTGGTGCTTCGGGACGCACCACGAATTCCATCAAGGTAACTTCATCGCCAGGTGATGCGGATTGCTTTTCTTCGTCTTCTTTTTCTTCTTGTTCCTTTCCTTCGCCGTCTTCGGAAGGTTCCGTTTGTTCGCTTTCCAACTGCGCCGGCGCATCATCTTTCCCGGCATCGTCCTTTGACTGCGCATCAGCTTCGTCGGCGCTCTTTGCCTCTGCCAGCGCAAGACCGAGACTGGACAAGACCTTCGGTAGCGACTCGACGTCGGCCTCGATAATGAGTATGTCACCAGCCCATATGACGCGACCTGCTTGCGGCGCTGTCATTCGTACGTCGTTGCGAACCATGCC
>JASFUE010000226.1:0-5520 GCA_050050435.1 Burkholderiales bacterium
TCGGCGATCACATCTTCCGGCAGATCCGGCGCCAGATCCGCGATCTCGTCGGCGTCGAGCTGCTCGGTTGCGGCGAGCAACTCTTCCGGATCCATATCCGCGATCAGGGTTTCGCGAACAGCATCCGAGACTTCCAGAAGCACATCGCCATCGACATCCGCCTTGACCAGGTTCCACACGGTCATGCGCTCCTCGAGTGGCAATTGTTCGAGGATGGCGGCGATGTCCGCCGGATGCAGCGAATCGAGCTTTTGCTTCAGCTCTGCGACGTTTTGCTTGTGAACCAGTCCTTCGACAAGACCTTGCCGCGGCATGTCCTGCTTGTGCACCAGTCCTTCGACAAGCTGATGCTTCTGCAGGATGGCGCGCACTTCTTCCGCGGCCTCCTGGACGCTTTCAACACGCTGCAGCTTTCTTTCGTTTTGCTTCTCTGCCATGGGGCGTGAATGATGCGTATGGTTATTGCGGCAAGACGCTCAATTACAACCGGAACGTGCTCGCCCGTGTTGAGCCGGTCCGGTCAGTGAAAAATGGCCGAATCTGTTGACAAAGGCCTTTCTGAAACCCGAGGCAAGCGTTTGCCTGCCGGCAAAATCCGCGAATCCGGTACCCTACTGCGGCGTCAACACGGCAAAGGGCTTCGACTGGCAACGTACGCGGTCTTTCTTCATCTCGGCATCGTACAGTTGCAGCTTGCCCTTTTTCCATGCGTATCCGTAGTAGCGCTTGCCATCGGCAGACATCAGATCTTCAGCCTCGAGATACTCACACCGTGCTTTCTTGTCGTTAATCGACAGTTCGAAATAAAAATTCTTGTCGGGGAATACCGCCTGACCTTCTTCGCTGAACGCCCAGTCGCGGCCTTTCTCGTCCTTGTATTTGCCGGCCAGAACGATCTTGTTCATAACCGGGCCCAGCGCCATGCCGACATGCTCGTAGTCAGCCCACTTGCCGTCCATGAAAAAAGTTTCCCTGAACGCCAGCTTGCTGAATTTGCGGTCGGCATCGCGATAGCCCCTGAACCACACATATGTCGCATCAGCGGCCGAGGTTGGCTCATTCTTCTCTCCCAGCACCAGCCGGTAGGAATTCGGCTTGTTATCCGGCTCCACCGCCAGCACCACCATGAACGCGGCCTTGTCGAAATCGGTCACGACATAGGGATATACGCGCCCGTCGCGCTTGATCGCGATCACCACCGGCTTCGATTTCTTCGCCGCGTGATGCGGCATCCGCGTTTGTCTCAATGCCGCGACATAGGCTTCGTTCATCCAGATGCCTTCCAGGTCATTGATGAATACGCGATCGGGACGTTCCTGGTTCTGTGCCATGACCGTCATACTCCCGCCCAGCAGAAACAGGATGGCGCAGATAACTTTCAGTAAGGTTTTTGACTTCATGTTGATTTGCTTCTTTCGCTTCAAAACTGTCAAGAAAATGCGGGGCGCCGCTTCCAGTAACCGGTCGCCTGCTCGAAAGCATGCCCGAATTGCAGCACGCCGAAGTCATCGTGGTAGCGCCCCACGATCTGCATTCCGACCGGTAGCCCGTCAGCAGAGAACCCGCATGGCACCGAAAGCGCCGGCTGACCACTGACGCTGATCCAGTAGCAAGATTTCATCCAGTCGAGGTAGGTATCCAGCTTCTGGCTGTTGATTTCGGTCACATACGGCACACTGACATCGAACGGTAACACCTGCACGACCGGTGCAATCAGGAAATCGTAATTGTCCATGAATTGGCGCATCCGATGAAACAGCGCCGTGCGCTTGCGCTCCGCGGCTGCGACCTGCGGCCCTGAAAGTTTCGCTCCCTGCTCGATATTCCAGACTACCGTGTCTTTCATTTGGTCGCGGTGCGTCTTCAAAAGTTCGCCATATGAAAGTTCGAAATTCCATGCTCGCAGCACCTGGAAGATTTCGTCTGCATCGCCCAGGTCAGGATCGGCTTCCTCGACCTGGCATCCCAGATCCTCGAGCACCTTGCGGTGCGATTCCAGCACCCCGGTCACCTGCGGCTCGATCGGCAAGCCGCCGAGATCGCGGCTCCAGGCAACCCGTACGCCGGTCCAGTCGCGCTGCAACGATTGCATGAACATTGCGCCCGGCTGCTCGATCGAAATCGGTGCACGTGCATCGGGGCCGGCGATCGCACTCATCATCAGGGCCACATCGGCAACGGTGCGCGCCATCGGCCCATTGACAGCCAGGGGAAACCATGCGGACATGGCCGGCCATGTCGGCACCCTGCCGGCGGACGGTCGCAACCCGACAACATTGCAGAAGCTCGCCGGGTTACGCAACGAACCACCCAGGTCCGAGCCATCGGCCAGTGGCACCATGCCACTGGCTAAAGCCGCCGCTGCACCGCCGCTCGAACCGCCGCAGGTCTTGGTTAAATCGTATGGATTGCGCGTTGCACCGAAGACTGCATTGAAGGTTTGCGAACCGGCACCGAACTCGGGCGTATTGGTCTTGCCCACGGTCAGCGCGCCGTTGGCTTTCAGCCTCTCGACGACAAGCGCATCCTGCTCGGGCACAAAGTCGGCGAAGATCGGTGAACCGAACGTGGTGCGGATGCCTTTGGTTGGCGCCAGATCCTTGTGCGCCACCGGCAAACCGCCCAGTGGGCCGCAGTCTTCGCCGCGCCCAATTCGCGCATCGACCTCGCGCGCGGCGGCCATCGCGGCATCCGGCACCAGCGTGACAATGGCATTGGCTTGCGGATTGATACGCTCGATCTGTTCCAAGTGCGCCTGCATCACCTCGACCGCAGACAGCTTGCGCTGCCGAATCAGGCGCACCAGCTCGGTTGCAGGCAAAAAGCATAGTTCCTTCGGCTCCATGGCGGTCATGGTAACCGACAATTCGGAGCGACCTGACGCGCATTAACGCACTGAGCCACCTGCAAACCCTAGCACAACAGAAAGGACGGTCCCGGATAGCGACGCCTTCAGATTACGATCGTGGTGATGAGAGCGCGAGAAAAACGTAGCGAGCGGCGTTCAGCCGGGCGCGCCCAGTTAGGAAAGAACCAGCGCGCAGCAACCGGAATGTATGTGAGAAATACATGAGGGCGAGAGCAAAATGGCGCGGCATGCCGCGCCCGCTCGCAGCGCCCGGCCACTATGTTGCCGGGCCGGACCGCCGAAGGCGGGTGAGCACCGATTTGATAAGAACCGGCTGCAAGCCCGGATCAACGCCGCGCAGTAGTTTTTCAGCGCGGTGCCATGATGGCGTTGCGATACTGCGCCGACACGCCATCCACGAAAATCGGATGCCCGCCGAGGATCTGAATGCCGAGACGTTGGTAAAGCGCCTCGTAGTCGGGGAACCGTCGTGTCTTGATCTGCTCTTCGAACAGTTCGGAGAACACACTGGTTTCGGTGATTTCGTCGAGCCGGGCGACCAGCTCGTCGGCATTCCAACGGACCATTTCATCGAGGCAACACTGCTGAATACTTTGCAATGCCCCGCCCAGGGTCTGCTTGCCGCCGCTGATTTCACGCAAACGCAGATCGACGGCCAACATGTAGGCCGCGCCACCCCAATAGACCCGGCGATACAACCCGCGTCGGCCAAGCCGCTGTCCCGCTTCGTAGACGGTGTACTCATCGCCGACCTTGCGCGCGGACTCAAACCCCTCGTTCATGCGCCGCCATGCCTCCTCCGGCGCAATCATGCCGCCGCGCGCCATCGCAACATTCTGGTAATAGGTGGGAAGACCTTCCACCAGCCAGGCATCGCCCCACTCGAGATAAGGCATTAGCAGATGCGACATTTCGTGCACGGCGGTCCAGTCACGCATGAATGTGGACTCGGGCAAATCGGGGCGAACAAAAAAGTGCGCTGCCGGCCCGCCGCCCCGCGATACGTATGCCCACGGCACAGGCGTGTTACCCCGCGACGCCGGGGCGATAACCACCTGCAATTCACTCACTGGAAAGACGCCGTAAACCTGGGTCACCGCCATTGCTGAACGCCCGATCCACCGTGTCAGAAAGTCACGTACGGCCGGCTTGGGTCCATCGATCATGACGACGTGCAAACGCGCGCCCGGGACATCGACCTCGATGCGTTCGAAGCCGCCAATGGCAACCACCCCCGACCACTTCCGCGGTGTCGCTCCCGCGCGATAAACGCCTTCGCCAAACTGTTGCCATGGCGTGGAAACAGAAATCCCCGCGGGTAATTCAAACCGGACCTGGATATCGTCATCCGGTTCCAGTACTGCCGGACGCCACATCCAGTCGCCAATCGCCGTCAGGAGGTCGCGGCCGATGCGCCGCGTCTCCGGCCCGCCGGTTTGCTGACCACGCCGTTTGGGACGAAGCTGAACGACGTAATCGATGCAGGCATCATCGGGCAAGTTCACAAGCGTTGCGTGCCAGTCATCCAGCTCGAGCGTCCCGGAGGCGGGATCGCGCAACTGCATCTTTTCCAGGTACAGCGAGGCCGTATCGTCCGCAACAAGGGCATCCGGCGCGGCGCCGTCAAAGCAGGCCGATATGTTGAAGCGCTCGAGAGTCGAATCGACCGAAACAGTGTAACGATGCAATACACCGGCGCCTGCGGACAGGGCAGGCAACAGTGCAGCAAGCGCTGCCAGGCACAGGCGAACGGACTTCAACTCGGGCTGGCGTGCAGACCGATGCCGCGTGCGGACAGCGACGCCGCCAGCGGAATGATCAGCAACAGGATCAATTCAAAGATGAAGTAACGCTTGACGAAATGCACCAACTCCGGCGCCGGCAAGTCGCCTGCCTCGGCATCGCGTCGCCATTGAACAATGATTCGCGCAGGCGTGATCGCGATCAGTAACATCGCCGCAAACAGCGCCAGCTTGATATAGAAAACCGGGTTATGCAGAAAAAATGCCGCGCCTTGCTCCGACCACAACACCAGCGCCATCCCGCTAACCAAAGTAACGACTGCTGCAATCGCGATTGCCAGACTGAATTTCATGAAGCGCTGCAATTGTTGCCGGTCATTGAACCTGTCGAGGTCGAGTACCTGCATGAACAGCAGCGACGCAAGCGCCATCATTGACAAACTGTGCAGATAGGCGAAAAGGGCGGACATCGGCTCCAGAATACTCCGAACGACTTACTGCAATCGATTTAACACGATGGTCTGACGCCCGGCGGGCCAGCCGTATTGATCAGAATTTGCATTTTTTTTAACGATCTGAATTGTTCACGATCTGCCTGCAAGCTATTCGTAGTGAGCATGAATGATTTCGGGTTCATTCCCCGTCATGATAGCGTCTCGCAGATGCGCAAACGGCGCATCCGTGGCCAGCCTGACACTGTCGCCATAGGGAAGCAGACCGAGCTCGCGATAGGTGCGTGCCAAATCCGGGAAGTGTTCAGCATCGACATATTCGTTCATCAGGCTGGTAAATATGGTTGTTCCGGTCAATTCATCCAGCCGGGCGAACAGTTGCGATGCGGTCCATTCACGTGGTGAGGCATCACAGCATGCATTCAGCGCCGCCAAAGCAGTGTCCAGTGATTGCGTA
>JASFUE010000227.1:0-5479 GCA_050050435.1 Burkholderiales bacterium
CCGGTGGCGCACGCGGCGGCCCGCGAAGCGGGACTTTCTCCAGTGTGCACAAATCCATACCGGAGCATTATCGTGCGTGCAGTAGAAGTGGTGTATGCCTGCGATGAAGCCCTCAGGATAATCGACACTTACGTCGAGCCCGATCAACCAGCAATCGAGGCAACGCCGCGCGCGTCAAAGGGATTCGGTGCGACCGAGGCGCCACGCGGGCTTCTCTATCATCGCTACGTGCTTGAAGAGGACGGAACGATTTCGGAGGCGACGATCGTACCGCCAACCGCCCAGAATCAGGCCAGCATCGAAGATGACCTGACGAGTTTCGTCGGGGGCTATCTTGACCTTGATGATCTCGCGTTACAGCATCGTTGCGAGCAGACCGTGCGCAACTACGATCCATGTATTTCCTGTGCGACGCACTTTCTGCGGATGGATATTGACCGGGGCTGAGAACGTGGCCAGTCCCCAATCGCGGCACGTCCTGATCGGGTTGGGCAACGTGGATCGCGGCGATGACGGCGCTGGCCGTCTGGTCGCCAGGATGCTGAAAGGCCAACTTCCGGCGAACGTGAACATTGTCGAGCTCGATGGCGAGGTGACCGCTGTCCTGAGTCGGTTGCAGGAAGCAGACGTGGCAGTGCTGGTCGACGCCTGCAACTGTGGCGCACCGGCCGGTGATGTGCTGCGCTTCGATGTTGCTGCGCAATGCCTGCCGCAACACGGATTTGCCGTTTCAACACATGGAGTCGATATTGCGAATGCGCTCGAGCTGGCTCGCACACTTGGCGACCTTCCCGAAGTGTGCATTGTGTATGGTATCGAAGGGCAACAATTTGGTCCCGGATCGGCGCTTAGCGCGCCGGTAGCCGAAGCGGTTCGGGAAGTGGCACAAAGGGTGTTAGGCGATTTCGAACGTCTACGATCGAATGGCACGCAATTGAATGCATGAAGCTTCGCTGATGAACAGTCTGATGCACCAGGTCGAAGCCGTCGCAAAGGAGGCGGGCGCAACGCGTGTTATGTCCATCAGCGTATGGCTTGGCGCTCTGAGCCATATGTCCGAGCAGCATTTTACCGACCACTTCAACCAGGCCTCGGCGGGCACTATCGCCGAAGGGGCACGGCTGCATATCACCTTGTCGCAGGACATACACGATACGAATGCGCAACTGATCCGGCTCGAGAGCGTCGAGGTGGACGGGTGATGCCATGGCACTGATTGTCGACAATCAAGCGTTCGCGATGCGACACAAGCGTATTCGCATTCTGCTCTACGGCACAGTGCAGGGCGTTGGTTTCCGGCCGTTTGCGCACCGCCAGGCCGAGCGGTTCGGCCTTGGTGGCTGGGTCGCGAACTGCGCTCAAGGCGTTATCGTCGAAGTGCAGGGGCAGGAAGATCGGCTCGAGGCATTCGTCGCGGCGCTTTGGGGCAATTCACCCGAGAACGCAGTCATTGAGCGGATCGAGGTCGAAGAACTGGGTTTGCAGGACGATGACGTGTTCGTCGTACGCAAAAGCGAAACGTCGGGAGAGAATGGCGCGCAGGTGGTACCGGATCTGGCCGTGTGCGCGCAATGCCTGAACGAACTGTTTGACACGCAAGACCGACGTTACCGGTATCCATTTATCAATTGCACGCATTGCGGGCCGCGCTACAGTATCGTCGAGAATCTTCCATATGACCGCAGCCGCACGACGATGCGTGGTTTCCGGATGTGCCCGGCGTGTCGCAAGGAGTACGAGAATCCGGCGGACCGGCGCTTTCATGCACAACCCAACGCGTGTCCGGAATGCGGGCCGCAGATGGCCCTGTGGGATCACGCTGGCAGGATTCTGGCGCAGCGTGACGAAGCGCTGCTTGCCGCGGCGAGCGCGCTGCGGCAAGGCCATTGTGTTGCGGTCAAAGGCGTCGGTGGTTTTCATCTGATGGTCGACGCTACCAACGACGCCGCCGTGCGCCGGCTTCGGGTGGCGAAAGGCCGTCCGGACAAACCGTTTGCGGTGATGTGTGCAAAGCTCGAAGATGTGCGCGAACATTGCCGCGTCAGCACGGCGGAGACGGAGTTGCTGTGTAATCGGGCGCGACCCATTGTTTTGTTACGCAAGAGCGGGAACACCATCGCGCCATCCGTTGCCCCCGACTGCGCCCGCCTCGGGGTAATGTTGCCGTATTCGCCACTACACCATCTGTTGTTGCATGAAGTCGGTTTTGCACTCGTCGCCACCAGCGGTAACGTCTCCAACGAACCCATTGCCAGCGACGAGCGTGAGGCACTTGTACGGCTCTCCGGGCTGGCCGGGTACTTTCTGGTTCACAATCGGCCGATCGTCCGGGCGCTCGATGATTCCGTCGCGCAAGTCGTGCTGGACGAACCGCAACTGCTGCGGCGCGCGCGCGGTTATGCACCGGCACCGGTCGTGACACAAAGGACGACAGACGGCATTGTGGCATTTGGCGCTCACCTCAAGGCCACGACGGCGCTGACTTGTGCCGCCGGTACCGTGCTGAGTCAGCATCTAGGCGATCTCGATACGGTAGCGGCGCGCGAGGCGTATTCGGTTGCGGGCACCGACCTGGTGCAACTGTTCTCGTCGAAACCGCGTCTGGCGGTTCGCGACCTGCATCCGGACTATGCTTCGACTCGCGCAGCGGAGCAGTCTGGGTTGCCCGTGATGGCGGTTCAACATCACGTCGCACATGTGGCGGCCTGCATGGCCGAGAACGCACTCGCTCCGCCGGTCCTCGGCGTGGCCTGGGATGGCGTTGGCTATGGCAGCGACAAAACCATCTGGGGTGGAGAATTCATTGCAATCGATGATGCGGGCTGGCGGCGGGTTGCCCATCTGCGCTCATTTGCGTTGCCAGGCGGCGAAGCGGCAGTGCGCGAACCCGCACGCGCCGCGCTCGGAATGCTTTATTCCGTTTTCGGAGACGAAGCGTTCGCGATGAGCGATCTGCAACCGGTCGCTCGCTACAATGCAACCGAGCGGAAAGTGTTACGCGGAATGTTGAGCCAGGGGACCAATTCGCCGGCGACCACCAGTGCCGGGCGGCTTTTTGATGCGTTCGCAGCGTTGTGCCGGCTTTACCAGCGGTCGAGTTACGAAGGGCAGGCTGCTGCGGCGCTCGAGTGGTGCGCGGAGGGGCACGCGGTGACGGAATATTGCCTGCCTCTGCGCGAATCCGGGGATGGATGCCTGGTGATCGACTGGGAACCTGCACTGGTCGAAGCGATTTCCGGTCTTCGCGCGGGTCAACCGGCGGGTGCGGTTTCGGCATCACTGCACCGCGGACTGGCGAGCGCCATTGCGCAGGTTGCCAAGCATCTCGGTGCGCAGCGCGTTGCATTGACCGGTGGTTGCTTTCAGAACATTTTGTTGACCGAGAACACCGTCGCGGCCGTGCGAGCAGTCGGGAGCGAGCCGTTCTGGCATCGACGTGTTCCGCCAAACGACGGGGGCATCGCCTTTGGACAGGCAGTATGGGCTGCATGGTCCGAGCAGGCGGTCTGAGCAAAGAGGGGAAAAAACGATGTGCCTGGCAGTACCCGGAAAGATCCTGAGCATCAGCGGAGACGATGAGCTTACGCGCAGCGGTCGCATCGATTTCGGCGGTGTTGTCAAGGAAACGAGCCTGGTTTACGTGCCTGAAGCCAGAACGGACGATTACGTGCTCGTTCACGTCGGTTTTGCGCTTGCCGTCATCGACGAGGCAGAAGCGGCGCGGGTATTCGAACTGTTGCAACAGCTGGAAGAACCGGCGACCACGCAGCGGACGGTGACATGAAGTTCCGTGACGAATACCGGAATGCTGACGCGGCACAGCGCATGGTCGCTGCGATTTCCCGGACTGCAACTCGTCCATGGACGCTGATGGAGGTCTGCGGCGGTCAGACTCACGCGATCGTACGGTATGGAATCGACCAGTTACTGCCTGACACAATTACGCTGCTGCACGGGCCTGGTTGTCCGGTCTGCGTGACGCCGGCCACATATATTGACAAGGCTATAGAGATTACATCCCACCACGACGTGACGCTGTGTACTTTCGGCGACATGATGCGTGTACCGGGCACGCAGGCAAGTCTGCTCGCAGCAAAAGCGCGCGGCGCAGACGTTCGCGTGGTGTACTCGCCCACCGAGGCACTCGAAATTGCCCGCGCCGCACCCGACCGGCAAGTGGTGTTCTTTGCCGTCGGTTTTGAAACGACGGCACCGGCCAACGCGATGGCGGCCATCCGGGCGCGCCGTGAGGGGATTACGAATTTTTCAATGCTGGTTTCTCAGGTGCTGGTGCCGCCGGCAATGACCACGATCCTCGAGGCACCGGACAACCAGGTGCAGGGCTTTCTTGCCGCAGGCCACGTTTGCACGGTTATGGGCTATCAGGCGTATCTGCCGATTGCTGAACGGTGGCGGGTGCCGATTGTGGTTACCGGGTTCGAGCCACTCGATATCCTCGAAGGCGTCTACCGGTGCGTAGCCCAGCTCGAAAGCGGACGTGCAGAAGTGGAGAACCAGTACAGCCGGGTGGTGCGACGCGATGGTAACGAAGCAGCCCGCGCGGCGATGCGTGAAGCCTTTCGGGTGATTCCGCGTTGCTGGCGTGGCATGGGTGACATAGCGGCCAGCGGACTCGGGCTCGCGCAAGCATATGCCGACCTGGACGCGGAACACCGGTTCGGGCCGGTCGCGGCTGAAGAAGAATCGGCAAACGATTGCCTGAGCGGTCTTGTGCTCCGGGGAGAACGCAAGCCCATTGAATGCCCGGCGTTCGGCAAGCAGTGCACACCGGAACATCCTCTCGGTGTGACGATGATTTCATCAGAAGGGGCTTGTGCCGCGTATTACCGTTACCGCGATCGGGCGCGGGAGCTCGTGCCCGGATCCGGCCAATGACCAAGCCGCGGGTGACCGGATTCCATTGTCCGTTGCCCGATGACAGCGCCGACATCATCCAGCTCGCCCACGGTGGTGGTGGCCGGATGATGGATCGGCTGCTCGATCAGGTGATCCGTCCAATCTTCGATAACCCGCAGTTGCTGCGCCGCCACGATGGAGCTGAATTGAAGGTCAGTGGACCCGTTGCTTTCACCACGGATTCGTATGTAGTCCGGCCGCTGTTTTTTCCCGGCGGTGACATCGGCGCGCTGGCAATCAACGGGACGATCAATGACCTGGCAATGTGCGCCGCGCGTCCACAGTGGCTCAGCGTCGGGATGATCCTCGAGGAAGGATTTTCAATTGAGCTGCTGCGCCGGATCGCAACGTCGATGCGAAACGCGGCAGACGACACGGGGGTTGCCCTGGTAACAGGCGATACCAAAGTCGTCAACCGCGGCAAAGGCGATGGCATTTATATCAACACCGCTGGTGTCGGCAGCATTGTCACACCTGGGCCGTTCGGCCCCGCCGAAATACGCCCGGGCGACGTTGTCGTGCTCAGCGGCGATGTTGGCCGGCATGGCATTGCGGTGATGGC
>JASFUE010000228.1:0-5476 GCA_050050435.1 Burkholderiales bacterium
GGTGGTGATCATTTCCGTATAGACCAGCGCTCCCGGTGCCAGCTGACGAAAGAAGTAGCGGCAGTGGCGATCCGACCAATCCATCATCGGTGCGGTGCAAAGTCGATGTGGTGAATACGTCACGGATAGAATCCCGGGTGAATCATCATTATTTCACGCGAACCTGCCTGATCCGAAACCGCGTTGCCGCTTTGCGTCTACGCAAGCACGGCGAGGCAAAGTCAGCAGGCCGTTGTTGCAGAAGATTGTCCGGTCGACTGCTGGCTATGACGGTTTCCAGCCGCATGGCAGGCGGCGTTTATTCCGGTCTGTTTCGCTTGCCCGGTCGCCAGACTGCGTCCTTGAACGCCAGCTCGTTCAGAGTGGTCGTTGCATTGATGTTGCGGCGGGATGGTGTGCTGCGACATACAGCCCGGACAAGTCAGTGAAAGACGATGCGTTTTCCTGCTCGACGTCGCAACAACAGTCCGCTTCCGGCCAGATTAGCTGCATGCTGTACCCGGGTGGCGCACGCATACGCGTGCACACCAGAGTATCGAGGGGCGAGATCAGCCGCCAGTCACCGCCTGTTTCTGTTCGCCGAGACCGTCGATTCCAAGGCGCATGGTGTCGCCTGCCTTCAGGAATACCGGTGCCGGCTTGATGCCCATACCAACTCCCGGTGGCGTGCCGGTGGAAACGATGTCGCCCGGCGACAGGGTAACGAAGTAAGACAGGTATGAAATCAGTTTCTGAACGCCGAAGATCATGGTGTTGGTATTGCCGGTTTGCATACGTTTGCCATTGACTTCCAGCCACATCGCAAGATTGTGCGGGTCAGCGATCTCGTCTTTGGTTACAAGGTATGGACCGACAGGGGCAAAGGTATCGAAACTCTTGCCCTTGGACCACTGGCTTCCATGTTCGAGCTGCCATTCGCGTTCGGAGACGTCATTGCAAATGCAGTATCCGGCCACGTAATCGAGCGCATCGGACTCGGATACATTGCGTGCCGTCTTGCTGATCACAAACGCCAGCTCGACTTCCCAGTCACCTTTCTTCGATCCCTTTGGCAGCACGACCTCATCATTGGGCCCGTTTAGCGAACTGATCGCTTTCATGAAGACAACTGGCTCCTGCGGAATCGGCATGTTCGACTCCTTGGCGTGATCCGAGTAATTCAGACCGATACAGATCAGCTTCTGGATATTGGCAACCGGCACGCCAAGGCGCGGGTTACCAGCCACTTTGGGAAGTGTATTTGCGTCCAGCGCGCGCAATTTGGCGAGGCTGTCCTCGTCTATGGTGCTGCCATCGATGTCCCTGACGGCGCCTGACAGGTCGCGAATCGCTCCCTGCGCATCGACGAGCCCGGGCTTTTCTTGTCCCGCATCTCCGTAACGTACCAGTTTCATTGTTGTCTCTCCCTGCGAACCGCTGATTTATAAAGTCAGATTGTGATGCCACCGTCAATAATCATTGCCTGGCCGGTGACGAATTTTGCCTCATCCGAGGCAAGGTAAACGGCCATTTCGGCGATCTCTTCTGCCGTGGCCAGACGCCCCATCGGCTGGCGCGCGATAAACGCAGCGCGTGCCTTGTCCTCGTCGCCCAATGCCCTGATACGCTCGCCCAGGCTGGGCGTGTCCACTGTTCCCGGGCAGATGGCGTTGGCGCGAATATTCTGTTTGACGAAATCAATTGCCAGCGCCTTGGTCATGCCGATGACCGCGGCCTTGGTAGTGCCGTAAACAAACCGGTTGGGTATGCCCTTGATCGATCCGGCCACTGAAGCCACGTTGATTACCGAACCACCACCATTGGCAATCATATCAGGCAGAAATGCGCGGGTAACGACATAGGGGCTGCGTACGTTCAGATTGAATGAGAACGCCCAGTCATCGTCCGTGCAGTCGAGAATGGTACCGTGGTGAACGAAGCCGGCACAGTTGAAGAGTATGTCCGGGGTGTCGACCTCGGCGACTGTTCTTTTCACCGCTGCGTCATCGAGGACATCGAGCTGCCGGGTTTCAATGCTATCAAGGCCTGACAGTGCGGCGAGCTTTTCTTCATTGATATCAGTTGCGACGACCGTGGCGCCCTCACGGGCAAAAGCCCGTGCAGTGGCCTGCCCTATGCCCTGGGCTGCTGCTGTGACGAACGCGATTTTCCCGCCGAGTCTGCCGGACATGGGGCCTTCCTCCCGCCGCGATTTGGCCAAGCCGTGAAAGTCGGTATTGTGCCACAGCACCCTCGTCCCAAGGCTGGTCTCCCCAGGCTCGCCGCGGCCCGTCAAGGCTTTGAGCCGCAGAGCAATTCATTTAGACTGCCTCAGGAAAACAACAATGAGCCACAATCTCAGGTCGGAAGAACATGAAACGAATACTCCAAACCGCTTCAGATTCTCGCCGCAGTATTGCGCGCTGTGCGTGCCCGGTAAACGATACATTTCGTGCAATGCACACAAGACTGGCTGGATAAACCGATGGCATCGGTCACTCTCAAACAGGTGCGCAAGACTTTCGGCCAGACAGAAGTCGTGCACGGAGTCGATGTGGACATCGTCGATGGCGAATTTGTTGTACTGGTAGGCCCTTCCGGTTGCGGCAAATCGACGTTGCTGCGAATGGTTGCGGGGCTCGAGCATATAACCTCCGGTGACATCTACATCGGAGACGTGCTGGTCAATAATGTCGCTCCGAAACAGCGCGACATCGCAATGGTATTTCAGAATTACGCGCTTTATCCGCACATGACTGTCTTCGAGAACATGGCGTTTTCAATGAAGCTGGCCGGGCGCAGCAAGCGCGAGCAGCACGAACGGGTTGACGAAGCAGCTCAGATCCTGGGTCTGGAAGACTATCTCGAACGGTATCCGAGGCAACTCTCCGGTGGCCAGCGCCAGCGCGTGGCAATGGGAAGAGCGATCGTGCGCAAGCCGCAGGTGTTCCTGTTCGACGAACCATTGTCCAACCTCGATGCCAAGTTGCGCGTGCAGATGCGCACCGAAATACGGGAATTGCATCAGCGGCTGAAGACAACATCGATTTACGTAACCCACGACCAGATCGAGGCCATGACCATGGCAGACAAGATCGTCGTAATGAATGGAGGGCGTGTCGAGCAGATTGGCTCGCCACTGGAGTTGTACGACTTTCCAGCAAACCTGTTCGTTGCCGGGTTCATTGGATCGCCGGCAATGAATTTCCTCAACGGTACGCTCGCCACCACACCGGCCGGACGAAGCGTGAGTATCGCGAGTGACTGCACACTGTGTGTTGATTCGACGAAATCGCCTGACGGGACCAGGGTGGTGCTTGGCGTGCGGCCCGAACATTTTCTCATCAACGAATCGGCGCCGGACAGCGCGAGTGCACATGCGGCCAGTGTCGAAGCCGAGGTCGTCGTGACTGAACCTACGGGTGCCGATACGCAGGTGTTTTGCAGGGTGGCCGACACTGAAGTCGTTGCCATATCGCGGCAACGTCACCTGTTCGCACCGGGAACGCACATCTGGCTCGAAGTCATGCCTGGCAAGGCCTGTTTGTTCGATGAAGCAACCGGGCAGCGCCTGTAGCGGGAAAAGGCGCCAATGAACACTCAGTCCCTGAGCCGATGGCTGGACAATCGCAACGTGCTGGGCGCGTTGTTCATGCTGCCTGCTGCGGCGATCCTCATCGTGTTTTTGACCTATCCGCTCGGACTCGGCGTATGGCTGGGATTCACCGACGCGAAAATCGGTCGCGGTGGTGGATGGATCGGCTTCGAAAACTATGAATGGCTGTGGGATGACAGCGTCTTCCGGCTGTCGATTTTCAATACCTTTCTGTATACGGTCGTTGCCAGTGTCATCAAGTTCGCCCTCGGGCTATGGCTTGCGCTGTTGCTGAACCGGCATCTGCCGTTCAAGTCATTTTTGCGCGCCATCATCCTGCTGCCCTTTATTGTTCCAACGGTACTCTCGGCGATTGCTTTCTGGTGGATCTATGACGCGCAGTTCTCGGTGGTGAGCTGGGCTCTGGTCAAGCTGGGATTGATCGACGAATACATCAACTTCCTCGGCGAGCCGAACCTGGCGCGAGCGTCTACGATCGTTGCCAATGTGTGGCGTGGCGTGCCGTTTGTGGCGATCTGCCTGCTCGCCGGCTTGCAAACGATCTCGCCCGCCCTGTATGAGGCGGCGGCAATTGACGGGGCAACGCCGTGGCAGCGGTTTCGCAACGTCACCTTGCCGATGCTCTCGCCCATTATTGCGGTGGTGATGACGTTCTCGGTGTTGTTTACGTTTACCGATTTTCAGCTCATCTGGGTTCTGACTCGCGGTGGGCCCATCAATGCCACGCATCTGATGGCGACACTGTCGTTTCAGCGGGCCATTCCCGGTGGCGCACTTGGCGAAGGTGCGGCCATCGCTACCGCGATGATTCCTTTCCTGCTGGCGGCGATATTGTTTTCCTATTTCGGACTGCAGCGCCGGCGTTGGCAGCAGGGCGGTTCGGATAACTGATGGCGGATGAGCGCAATGGCTGAAACCACTGAAACTGCAGACAAGACCGATGGCATGCAGTACCTGGAATCAATACCCAGGCGATGGGTAACTCTCTATATCCCGCTGCTCCTGTTCCTGTTTTTTCTGTTGTTTCCGTTTTACTGGATGGGGTTGACGGCATTCAAGCCCGATGCCGAACTGTTGTCTGCCGATGGCAATCCGTTCTGGGTGGTGGCACCGACTCTGGAGCACTTCACGAAACTGTTTGTCGATACCTCCTATCCGGCCTGGATGATGAATACCATCATCATCTCGGTGGTATCGACATTTCTGTCGCTTGCCGCCAGCGTGTTTGCGGCTTATTCGATCGAGCGCCTGCGGTTCAAGGGATCGCGCCAGATTGGCCTGGCGATTTTTCTCGCCTACCTGGTGCCGCCGTCGATCCTGTTCATTCCATTGGCAACGATGGTCTTCCAACTCGGTATCTTCGATACCCGCTGGGCGCTGATACTGACCTATCCGACTTTCCTGATTCCGTTCTGTACCTGGTTGCTGATGGGTTATTTCCGGTCGATCCCGTTCGAGCTCGAAGAGTGCGCACTCATTGATGGCGCGACCCGCTGGCAGATTCTCACGCGCATCGTGCTACCACTGGCGATCCCCGGATTGATCTCCGCGGGCATATTTGCGTTTACGCTGTCCTGGAACGAATTCATCTATGCGTTGACCTTCATTTCCGCATCGGAGAACAAGACCGTGCCGGTCGGTGTGATCACCGAACTGGTCGAAGGCGACGTCTATCATTGGGGCTCGCTGATGGCCGGTGCGCTGGTGGGCTCACTCCCGGTTGCCGTAATGTATTCGTTCTTCGTCGAATATTACGTGGCTGGCATGACCGGTGCGGTCAAGGAGTGAGGATGCGTACAAAAGCCGCCGGCAGTAGCAAAACCAGGCCGGTTTGACCAAATCGTCCCCGCGGGCGGTATACGAGCTTGCCGCCGGAGGGGT
>JASFUE010000229.1:0-5454 GCA_050050435.1 Burkholderiales bacterium
TGTCCCTAGAGGCGGTGACACGGAATCGTGACGAGACCTCCACGGGGCTGCCTGCCGGAGGCTGTAAACTTCGGGTTTTGGCTTTGGAGAGCACGGCGATGGTTGTTGTGCGAGCAATGCGCGCTGTTATCTGGTTTTTCGTGTTCGCGCTGTCAGTGCCTGCGGTCGCGGACCAGTTCGATGATCAGGATGGGCGCGACCTGAAGGCGGATGCGGTTTCCCGGCTCGCTCATAGTCTGAATCCGGCCATACCGACCGCTGTCGGCAAAGTAGTGGTCAGGCAGGCAGCCCTGTTGCAGGCGCGGCGACTGCTCGTTGAGCGGGGGCAGCGCGCCGGACTCGATGCTGGCTGGAACGCGTTGGCACCGGAATGGCAACAGGCCGAACAGGCGTTGACTGCGCAAGCGTCTGAGCTCATTGACGGCAAGATCGTTGTTTCCGGCTGGTTTTATGAAATCATGCAGCGCGAGATCGCGAAGGTACTCAATGCGGAGGAGGCGGACTACATCGCTATGCATTTCACGACACCGGTCGGCAAGGAACAGCGCATCCTCATGGAAATGCGGCTGGTGGGTGAAGTGCTGATGGCCAATTACTCGTTTACCGACAGAATCGACTACCGGGTTCCGGGTCTGGAAGACGATCTTGCGCAATTGTCAGAGGCGTACTGGAGCCTGGAGCCGTTCCGGGTCCGCGCCAGCATGACCGGGCCAGAATCGATGAAATTTGCGGGCACGGCCGCGGGACTGAAGTACACCCGTATGCTGGCCATCAACGGAATCAATGGATTGTCAGCCTACATTGATTCCATCGCGGCACAGGCGAGCAATTCGGTTGACGAGGCCGAACCACTGATTGACCA
Organism: Burkholderiales bacterium; assembly: GCA_050050435.1. Classification (GTDB taxonomy): domain Bacteria; phylum Pseudomonadota; class Gammaproteobacteria; order Burkholderiales; family Eutrophovitaceae; genus SG8-40. The sequence goes on from JASFUE010000229.1 coordinate 863, forward strand.
GTACATCGCGCTATACCGGCAACGAGCGGATGCGGGCCAGATCCCGGGCGAATCGGGAGCAGGGCAATCAGCCGGACAATGAGCGAGCGACCGCCTTTTCATCTTGCCTTTCCGGTCAAGGATCTTGCCGAGGCGCGGCATTTTTATGGCACGGTGCTGGGATGCCCCGAAGGTCGTTCCAGTGATGACTGGGTGGATTTCGATTTCTATGGGCATCAGATTGTGGCGCACCGGTGTGCGCGGGAGTCTGCTTGGGAATCGAATCAGGTCGATGGCGATGATGTTCCGGTGCGTCATTTCGGGGTCGTGCTGTCGATGGATGAATGGCGGGCACTCGCGCGCCGGCTCAAGGAGGCCAATGCCCGGTTTATTATCGAACCGCACATCCGTTTTGCAGGGCAACCAGGCGAGCAGGCAACCATGTTTCTGCTCGATCCGAGCGGTAACGCGCTCGAGTTCAAGGCCTTTGGCGATATGCAGTCACTTTTTGCCAGATAGGGGCGGCATACCGGAAACCCGGTTGACGAAAAACGTTAGTCAGAAATCAGCTTAATTGTGAACAGGGACAACATAGGCAAGTGGAAACAATAAAGAGCTTCATCAGGACGCTGGATAGTGACGTTGGCTGGATGATCCAGGCATTTTTCGTCGTATTCCTGACTTTGGTCGCCGGGGCGCTGGTGCGGCGCGTGCTGAAGAAACTGGCGAAACGGGCGCGCGATACCGACAATGTATTTGACGATGTCATCCTTGAAGCGATGACTGGCCCGTCACGGATGCTCGTCTGGGTAGTGGGAGTCAGTTTTGCGGCCGAGATCGTCGGCTCACAGACCGATGCAGTGATCTTTTCCGCGGTAAAAATGCTGCGCAATGTCGGAGTAATTCTGACGCTGATGTGGTTTGCGGTTCGGTTTACGCGAGGCTACGAGCAACGCTACATCGATGTTCGGACGCAGCGCGGAGAAGAAGTTGACCTCACGCTCGTGCAAGGTGTCGGCAAACTGCTGCGTGCAGCAATATTTGTTACCACCGCTCTCATCATATTGCAGACCATGGGAATCAATATCGCCGGATTGCTGGCATTCGGTGGCGTCGGCGGTATCGCAGTGGGCCTTGCAGCGCGTGATTTGCTGGCCAACGTATTCGGGGGGCTCACGATCTATACTGATCGCCCGTTTGCAGTTGGAGACTGGATCCGGTCGCCGGACCGGGAAATCGAAGGAACAGTCGAAGAGATTGGCTGGCGGCGTACGGTGATACGAACATTCGACAAGCGCCTGTTATATGTGCCGAACGCGGTGTTTTCGACCATCTCGGTGGAAAATCCTTCGCGTATGACACACCGGAGGATAAAGGAAACCATCGGTGTTCGATACGATGACGTTGCGCGTGTGCCGGCAATACTGGAAGACGTGCGCAAATACCTCGATGAGAATCCGGAAATTGACCAGTCGCAAACGCTGATGGTCAACCTGAATGAGTTCGGCGCGTCGTCGGTGAATTTCTTTATCTACACCTTTACCCGAACTACCGTATGGACCGAATACCATGTCGTGAAGGAAAAAGTGATGCTTGCGATCAGTGATATTGTGGAGCGTCACGGGGCGGAGATTGCGTTCCCGACCACCACGATCCATGTGCCGGATTCGATTCATCTTGCGGGCAAAGTGCCGAACGCGGATTGAACGGCAGGGTATCAACGGCTCGTTGTTGTCTTGTCCATAGCGTTTTCCGGATTGGCCAGATACGCTTCGATTCCCGGCCGAACGTCTGCCGGAATGGGCACAGCGCGCGCGGCATCGAGATCCATGAACACCAGCGTCTGGGAAATTCGCAGATGCTCTTCTGCATTCCTGGTGCCGCGATACTGGAGATCGGCAGATGCGTTGCCAAGTCTGGTCACGCACAGTTCAAACCGCAAGGTATCTCCGATACGCAGCGGCTTGACGAAGTCGCAGTGGATGCTCACCGTTGGCGTTCCGACGCGGCGTTCGGTAATGAGTTCTGGCAGCGAGATGCCCACGCCTTGTGCAAACCAGTCTTCCATGGTGCTGTGTGCGAGGTCGAAGAAGCGCGGGAAGTAAACAATTGCGGCCGGGTCGCAGTGTGAGAAGCGAATCAGCTGGTCGTGAACGAATACCTGGTTCATGCTGTCCCCTTCATGTCGTTCAAGCGTTGGCTGCACTGCATGATCTATTTGCAGCCGCGAACGAACTTCGCATGATCGCGCGCCGCGCTCATCAACAAGCTGACATCATTACCGGCGAGAATCAGCCGCATGCCACGTGCGATGTAGGGTTCGAGCAGTTCTTTTGTGTATACGCCGCCAAGCCCCGGCCACTTTCCATGTTTGCGGCAGGCTGATACGACTTTATCGACTGCGTCAATGACACGTTTGTGACCGATTTGTCCCGGAATATCCATTTCCAGGCACAGATCATTGGTTCCCATCAGCAATGCATCGACGCCCGGTAGCGCCGCGATCGCGTCGGCGTTCTCGATCGCCTGGGGTGTTTCCATCATGGCCACAACCAGCGTTGTCTCGTTCAGGGCCTTGACGGTGTCTCCCGCCGCGCCGGGCGCAAATCGAAGCTGGGCGTAATTGCCGGCGATTGAGCGATGGCCCAGCGGCGCGAAACGAAATGCATTGACCATCGCTTTGGCCTGCTCGACGGTATCGACGTGCGGCATCACGATGCCGAGGGCACCGGCATCAAGACAGCGCGTGCCGAGATTCAGATCTCCTTGTGGTACGCGCACGAGCGGCGTAATGCCGGCACTGAGTGCGGCGACTGAAATTGACGCTGCAGTTTCAATTGAGGTGGCGCCATGTTCGAGGTCAATGAACAGCCAGTCGTAGCCGGCTGTGGCCATGATTGGCGCGATTTCGACGCCACGCACGGCACGTACGCCAATGCCAACAGCCAATTCATCACGGACGAGGCGCTCGCGCGCCGGGTTGCCTACTATTTGCATTCCGCCTCCCGTTTCAATTCAGTCAGGTTGTCAAAGAATACGCGATTCGCAAATCGTGCTGTGCGTCTGCCCGTGTCTCCAGAAAAATCTTGCTGCACTGCAAAGGATTGCCACTAATTACATTATTAATCATTGTGTTCCGAAATCACGCCGGCCGGGGTTATCAGAGACTGGAGATTGGGCCGTCTCGGGAGTATCCTCAGGATGCGGCTACGTTCTGCAGCCGAATCTGACGACGGAGGAAAGTGCCGATGTACATTCAGCCACACGACGTTGAACATGAGTTTCCGGAGTACAGGCAGACTTTGCAGGAAATGCGATCACAAGACAGTCACCTCGCGGAATTAGTTCAGGAATATGAACGGCTTAACGCGGAAATCGTGGACATCGAAGAGAATGAAAGACCGTTTCAGGACTTCGAGTTTGAGGAAATGAAGAAACGGCGATTGTTGTTGAAAGACGAAATCTATTTCATTTTGCGTGGCGCGCAACATTAAATGTACTAAATGACAGCACACAGGCCAGAACGGGCACCTTATGGTGCCCGTTTTGTTTTTCGGTGAGCTGGTGTCAGTCAGGTATCGGTTGCCTTCCTGCAGGAGACTAGCTGACCTTGTCCGAGGCGGCGAGTGCTTCTTTCAGCGCCGTGATATCGAAGCCTGCGCTTTTCGACGCTTCAAGCAGGACTTGTTCACGACGTGCCATGAGATCGATGGCTGCGGGTATTCGTTCCAGGTACTCCAGAGGAATGACGATTGCACCATGCCGGTCAGCATGGACGATATCGTCGGGATTGACCTGCATCCCGAAGATTTCCACCGGCTTGCCTATTTCGACAACCTGCACCCAAGCGTGGCTCGGCGACAAGGCGCCGGCAAGGCACTGATACTCCGGGTGCATTGCATCCAGATCGCGCATCGATCCGTTGGTTACCGTTCCTATACATCCAAGCCCCCAATGAACGTGGGTGTTCACTTCACCCCAAAAGGCCCCCAACCCGGGTTGCTCATCAATGTCCTCGATGACTGCGATGGAGGGCTGCTCGGGACGCGCAATGTACTCGTAATAACTGATCTGGTTGCGTCGGCGCTGCGCCGGGTCATACGGCGTCGAGCAGCGGATCCGGGCGGTGCGCGCAAAACCGACGATTGCAGGCTGGCGCGACGAAGAGGCGATAAGCGTGCGTTGCGTAAAACCCGTCAGTTCGCGAGACCCGCGTGCGATCTCGAGCGCGTTACTGATGGTTGGTGTGTCGAATTGCCGCAAATGGGCAAAAAGCTCCTTTGAATGCATTGGCTGTCTCCGTTTGCCTGAGTGGTTCGGGTGTGCTGAAGGTCTCTGTGTCCGGTTGGCGCGTGGACATCGATCCAGGCTGTTGCTTGCCGGGAGCGAAACATACGAGCGCAGAAGCGAAGCGCGGTGTCGAGCCGGTCACGAAAAGTTGTGCCGGCATCAGTCGACAATTGAAGCGTATACGAGTTGTCTGAACAGCCTGCGGTAGTAGGCGCGCATCGGGCCTGGTGCCTGGCTCATGTAGACCGCGGCGATACGCTCTTTCGGGTCAATCCAGAAATACGTGCCGGCGTATCCGCCCCAGGTGAATTCGCCTTTTGAGC
>JASFUE010000230.1:0-5446 GCA_050050435.1 Burkholderiales bacterium
CAACCTGACTAATTGCTGCCGGGTGCATCGAGGAGAACACGACCTGGCATCTGGTGCAGGACATGGAAGCAATTCGCCTCGCGCTTGGAGTGGACCAGTGGTTGCTGTTTGGCGGCTCCTGGGGCAGCGCGCTGGCGCTGGCCTACGCCATTACTCATCCACGGCGCGTCGCAGGGATGATTCTCCGTGGCGTGTTCCTTGCCAGCCGCGGTGAGGTCGACTGGTATGTCAACGGATTGCGCCGGTTCGTGCCGGCAGCCTGGGAGCAGCTCGCAGGCGGTGCGACCGGTGGTCTCATTGCTGCATACCATAAAGAGGTCAATCACCCTGATCCCGCTATTGCCCGTGCTGCAGCACGGCGCTGGGCGCAATACGAGCAGCAAGTCATGGCAATCGGCGGGCCTTGTGTGCCGTCGTCCGGTGCCACGGCAAACGATCAGGCCTTGCTTGCGCCTGCGCGCGTACAACTTCATTATCTGGCGGCGGAGTGCTTCCTGCACGACGGTCAGCTAATGGAAGGTGTGGGTACGATTGCGGCGCCCACCATCATTGTGCAGGGACGTAATGATATGGTTTGTCCGCCTGTGACGGCATACCAACTGAATGAACGCTTGCCAGCGTCACGTTTGCGTATCATAGAGCAGGCTGGTCATGCAGCTTCCGGGCGGCGGTTAGCGCCCGCTCTGCGCAGGGCTGCCGATGACATGCGCGAACTGGTTTCGGGGGCACCGTGAGTCTGCGATTCAGGATCAATCTGGCGATTACTGTGGTGGTGGCGGGTTTCGCACTTGTCACCGCCTATATTCTGGTTGGCGACCTCAAGAAATCGATACGCGAGGAAATCGAGGCTAGCACTCGTGTCACGGTACAGTTGCTCGAGACAGTGGCGGCAAACTCACAGGCGTCTGCCGGCGGCAGTAACGAAATGCAGGGACTGGGCGTGTTCCTGCGCGAAGCGGGCCGGGTGCGTGCGAACGAAATTCGCCTCTACGACGCGCTGGACAATCTGATTTATCAATCACCACCTTCGGTCTACAAGCAGGGCAGGTGGGCGCCGCAGTGGTTTTCGGCGCTGGTCAGCCCGCAGGTCAAGGGAGCGCGTTTGAGCCTGCCTGGCGGGACTATTGTGGTGACACCGGATGCCTCGCGGTCGGTCCTCGATGCATGGGACGATCTCAAGGAGTTCGGGAGCTTGCTGCTGTTGTTCTTCATTCTGCTCAACGTGTTTGTGTTCTGGCTGCTCGGCCGCGCACTGCGCCCGCTCAAAAGCGTATTGACCGGGCTTCACGATATGGAGCAGGGGCGGTTTGACGCACGCCTGCCGGAGTATGGTTTGCCGGAGTTCGCTTCAATCAGCCACACCTTCAATCGCATGGCGCAGGCGCTGGAGGAAAGTATCGCGGAGAATCGCCGGCTGGCCCTGATCGCGCAGCAGTCCAGTGACGCGATCATCATCCATGATATGGAAGGCCGGATATCGTTCTGGAATTCAGCGGCCGAGCGGCTGTTCGGATACACTGCCGCAGAAATTGTCGGCATGTCTGCGTTACAGCTTGCGCCTGCGGAACGAAAAACGGAATTGCGTGAGACACTGGAGGGCATACGGCGACGGGTGCGGGTCGAGCACCTGGAAACGCAGCGCCTGACCAGGTCGGGAAAACTGATCGATGTCGCGTTGTCGGCGGCGCCGCTGATCGATCCCGTAAGCAATGACGTCATCGGTGAAATTTGTGCGATGCGTGATATGACTGAACACAAGCGGATGCAGGAAACAGAACAGGAACTGGAGCGAAACCGGCGGCTGACGCAACTGATTCAGTCACGGCTGGAAGAAGAGCGGAGGAATATTGCGCGTGAACTGCATGATGAACTGGGACAGTGCGTGACTGCGATCAAGACGATGGGTACGGCAATTGCGAACCGGCCGGACGTGAACGTAGAGGAAACACGCAAGAATGCAGGCACCATTGTGTCAGTGGCGTCGCACATTTATGACGTCGTGCACGGAATAATCCGGCAACTGCGCCCCAGCGCGCTCGATCATCTCGGGCTCAGCGAGGCGTTGCGCGAGGCAGTGTCCACTTTCAAGTCGCGCCACCCGCAAGTGACGACCAGTCTGAAGCTTGGATCGGGCGTTGATGGTTCCGGGGAAAGTGTCAACATCACCGTTTACCGCATCGTTCAGGAGTGCCTTACAAACGTCGCGCGCCATGCACAGGCGACGCGTGTCGATATTTCCATCACGAGAGAAGGCCAACCCGAGTCAGGTGATGCGCTGCACGTGCGCGTACAGGACAACGGCAAGGGCCTGGCCGATTCGGATGCCAGGTCGGCCCGGCGTTTCGGATTGATGGGGATGCGTGAACGGGTGCAGGCACTGGGTGGTCATCTCGACATTTCAGGCAAGCCCGGAGAGGGTGTTCTGGTCGACGCCGTCATCCCGCTTGCCAGACAACAAACGCAGGCGACAGCGTTGCATTAGGTCGTAGTGGCATGCAGCGGGCAAATCAATGAGTGATCGCACCATAGGCGTAATGCTGGTCGATGATCACGCGGTCGTCAGAATGGGTTTTCGCATGCTGCTTGAAGGCTCTGATGACATCCGGGTGCTGGGAGAGGCGGACAGTGGTGAAGACGCGGTTCGTCAGTTCGCGGATCTGAAACCCGACGTAATCGTGATGGACATTTCCATGCCGGGAATAGGGGGCCTTGAGGCGATTGACCGCATTCTTGCCAAGGATCCGGACAAGCGTATCCTGGTGCTTTCTGCCCATGAAGACGCGATGCACGCGCGGCGCGTGCTCAAGGCCGGCGCGGCAGGATATCTGACCAAGCGCAGTGCCGCCGAGGAGTTGATCCGCGCCATTCGGGTGGTCCACCAGGGGAAAACCTACCTGGAGCCGGGAATCGCCCAGCAGATGGCTGTCGAGCAGGTCTCGGGAGAACGTGATCCGGTCGACGCACTCAGTGAAAAGGAGTTCAAGGTGTTCCTGGCGCTCGCGCGAGGTCAGTCGGTGCAGGATATTGCCGATGTGATGTCGCTGAGTCCGCGCACTGTCGGAACCCATTTATACAATATCAAGCAGAAGCTCGGGGCATCAAACAGCGCCGAGCTGGCGATTATTGCGATCAGGGCAGGCCTCATAACCCCCTGAATATACGATGTTTGGTCTATTTTCTCCGGCCCGGCCGGCTTCTAATGAAAATCATGAGTGGCTTTTACGCGATTTGCGCTAGCGACATTGTCGGCTGATGCGCAGAATGCAACCGTCAGTTTCATAGACACCCCCCGGTTAACAATTGTTAAAGAGGATTCAGATCATGTGGACCAAGCCCGAATACACCGAAATGCGCTTTGGCTTTGAAGTTACCATGTACATCGCCAACCGCTAATTTGGTTGACTCAAAAAAAGGCTGCCTCCGGGCAGCCTTTTTTCATTTCTGCACCCGGTTTACGAGAATGGCCCGCGCCTGGATCTGGCTAATGACTGGTGCAGCCTGACGGCCATTGTTGGATCAGTAACAAGCCGTGGGAGGAGCGGAAACAAACGAGTAAACCTCGTATCCGTCAGCAATTCTGACAGCCCCGGCTTGACGCGACATTCGACATAGTTGGCGCGAGCGACTTTGACGAAGCGCACGCGCATGGCTGCGCGGCGACAAATTGGCGGATCAACTTCGAGCGGGCATCTCCGGGCTCGGGTTCAACAGGCTTTCCCGCATCAGCAATCCTCTTGTCAAGTTAGTACGTCGGTGCGGTGACTGTCGACGATTCGGGGCGCCGTTATTTTGCGCGTCTGCGGGTCGCGATTTCATTGCTGGTGTCTCGGCGAGATACGCGTTCTGATGCCTCGACAATTCCCAGATGCGACAATGACAGAGGGGCTACGTGCCCCTTTTCAATGAGCCTGGCGCGTCTTGTGCATTACTTGTCGCAACCAGCGCATCCCGGCCGATCACAGGGCTTGTCAGCGGGCGAGGGCGCGCCTACCATTTGTCGCTAGTCAACAAGAAGGAGTGATCAAGGTGCAAGCATCCGCTCGGTATGGCAATGTGGCTATCGCTTTACATTGGATCGTTGCTGTGTTCATCCTGGTTCTGATCGGGCTGGGCCTGTACATGGTTGACATTCCGCGGGGCACACCGGAACGCGCTTTTTTCTTCAATCTTCACAAATCCATCGGCCTGACCATCGGCATCATCGTGCTGATTCGTTTCTGGTGGCGACACAAGAATCCGCCACCACCACTGCCCGCGTCCATGCCCAAGTGGCAGGTCACGGCCTCCAATATCAGCCATGCGCTGTTATACATGTGTTTGATCATGATGCCGATCGCCGGCTTCACAGCATCGCAGTTCACCAAGTACGGCGTGACCTACTTTGGGTTGTTCAAGATTCCACCAATGGGGCCGCAGGAAAGGGTACTGTGGGATTTCTTCCAGGGCGTGCATGAAAACACCGCATACGTGCTGATGTTCGTGCTGGCAGTGCACATACTGGCGGCCCTTTATCATCTCATCGTGGCCAAGGACGGGGTATTTCAACGCATGCTGCCGGGGCGCTAGTTTCTCGGCGAGCATTCATCACCATCGCAGTCCGGTAGCAGATGCAGCCATTTGCGCGCTACCGATCACCGCTTCGTTCGTCCGACCGGGTTTCATGGCGGCGCGGCTGATTCGACTTTGTACCCCAGCGGGCCGGGCATACGAAGGCTCAAACAGGTACAAGTGACTGCAGCCTGCCTGACGGCGTTCGCGCCAATACCTTTTTCCGCTTTTGCCACTGTTCAGTTTGTTGTCGGCGAAATTGCCGGCAGCAGGGCAGGAGCCACCAAGATCACAGGAGCAGTTTCCAGATGAATACAACCGAAAAAAGCAATAACGAGGGGCAACCAAAGCTTGTCGTGCGCAATGCGCAACTTGAAGACATACCGGCAATCCGGGCGCTATGCGAGCAGGTTTACCCCGACTCTCCGCCATACTCCGAAGCGCAACTGCGTGGACACTTGCTGAAATTTCCTGCGGGTCAGTTCGTGGCCGAGTACGAAGGCCGTGTTGTGGGCTATTGCGCGACATTTCGCATTTCTGAACACATTGCTTTTCAGCCTCATGACTGGTGGCAGATAACCGGAGGCGGATTTGCTTCGCGCCATGAAGGTGATGGTGACTGGCTCTATGGTATGGAGGTATTCGTTGATCCAAAAATGCGTGGACATCGAATTGGTCAGCGCCTCTACAACGAGCGCAAGGCGCTGTGCACTCGACTTGGGTTGAAAGGAATCGTATTTGGCGGGCGGCTTCCGGGGCTTTCGCGCCGATGGAAGAAAGTGGGTTCGGCACAGCATTACGTTGACATGGTCAAGGAGAAAAAAATATCGGATCGCGTCCTCAGCTTTCAGCTGCGCAACGGATTCGAAGTCATCGGTGTTCTACCCGGCTATTTGCC
>JASFUE010000231.1:0-5420 GCA_050050435.1 Burkholderiales bacterium
CCTGTACTTCATCATGGCAACGCTGGCATTTGCCGAAATGCTGTTCTTCCTGTTCCACGACACCGATATTGCCGGCGGCTCTGACGGCATTTACGTGCATACGCGTCCGCTGCTCGATCTCTTCGGCTGGCAGCCGCTCGATTTTGCCGACGTTACGCATTTCTACTATCTGGTGCTGGTATTCACCGTCGCCGTGCAGTTACTGCTGCGCGCGCTGTTGGGTTCACCGTTCGGGCACGTGATCGCCGGCATCCGCGTGAACGAACACCGCATGCGCGCACTGGGCTTCGAAACGTTCCGTTACAAGCTCGTCTGTTTTGTCATCGCCGGCGCGCTTGCCGGGCTTGCCGGATATCTCTCGGCCATGCAGTTTGGTGTAGTCAACCCGGAAATGCTCGGCTGGCATCTGTCGGGTTCGGTATTGATGATGGTTATCCTTGGCGGCATGGGTACTCTGGCCGGGCCGGTGTTTGGCGCAGTGACGCTGATGCTGCTCGAAGAAGTGTTCCAGATGGTCACGCGGCATTGGCAACTGCTCACCGGCGCGGTCATTGTGCTGGTTGCACTGTTCCTGCCCGGTGGTCTCGTCGGACTGGCGCGTTTTTTGTCCGGCGGCACTCGTGGCGACGAATCAAGCGAGGTGACGGAGCAACGCAGTGGCTGAAGCGATACTCGAAGCGCGCAAACTGTCGCGTCATTTCAAAGGACTCGCGGCGGTAGACGGTGTGTCCTTGCAATGTCGCAAGGGCGAGATACACGCAGTCATCGGGCCCAACGGTGCTGGCAAAAGCACGTTGATCAATATGCTCTCCGGAGACCTGCAGCCCAGTGCCGGCACGATCCTGCTGCGCGATGAAGATGTCACTGGTGCGGCGGCGCCGCGCATGTCCCGTCTCGGCATCGGGCGCAGTTACCAGAAGACCAACGTGTTTCTGTCGTTCACCGTGTTCGAGAACTGCCGTCTGGCAGCGCAGTCGCGCTACGGGTCATCAATGCGGTTCTTCCGCCCGGTGCAACACTATCGCGCCGTATCGGAAGCGGCGATGCGGGCCGTTGAACAGGCCGGTCTGTCGCAACAGGCCGATAAAGTGGTGGAAACCCTGTCGCACGGCGAGCAACGGCAAGTAGAAATTGCCATGACCCTGGCGACCGCACCGGGTGTGCTGCTGCTCGACGAACCGCTGGCCGGCATGGGTGCGCAAGAGGCTTCCGAAATTGTCGGTTTGCTGAAAACACTCGCTACTGATCATGCCATTCTTCTGGTCGAACACGACATGGACGCCGTCTTCGCGCTCGCCGATACGCTCACGGTGATGGTCAACGGTCGCGTGCTCGAGTCCGGAACGCCAGCGCAGGTGCGCGCCAGTCATTCGGTTCAACTGGCTTATCTGGGCGCGCATGACTGAACAATACGTTCTCGAAGCGCGCGGCATCCACGCGTACTACGGCGCAAGCCACGTGCTGCACGGCGTCGACTTTACCGTTCGTCAGGGCGAAACCGTTGGCTTGATGGGACGCAACGGTATGGGCAAGACCACCTTGCTCAGGAGCGTACTGGGATTGTTGCCACCTGCCGTGGGCAATGTGCGCATCCAAGGCGCCGACATGACCGCTGCTGCCCCGCATCGTGTCGCCCGCGCCGGGATCGCCTACGTGCCTGAAGGGCGCGGGATCTTTCCCAATTTGTCGGTGCGCGAGAATCTGGTGATGGCAGCGCGCGCTGGAACCCGAGGGCAGATGGACTGGACACTCGAACGGGCGCTGGAGACTTTCCCCCGGCTGCGCGAGCGTCTGAATCATGGCGGTCAGCAACTCTCCGGTGGCGAACAACAGATGCTGACAATCGCACGTGCCTTGCTTACGAATCCGGATCTGCTGGTGCTGGATGAAGCGACCGAAGGTCTGGCACCGCTGGTGTCCAGGGAAATCTGGAGCATCCTGCACCGTATTCGCGACAGTGGCATATCCTCGGTTATCGTCGACAAGAATTTTTCCGCCGTTTCCACGATTGCCGATCGCAATGTCATTCTGGTGAAGGGGGAGGTCGTGTTTGACGGCGACAGCGATACACTACACGCGCAGCCGGAAAAACTCCGGTCGTGGTTGGGTGTGTAATCTGTCTGCGAAAGCGTTTTCATGCATCTGAGCATTGACGGACACCGGCTCGAATATCGCATCATCGAACCCGACGGTGGGCATGCGCGCTTTCGTCCCATGCTCGTATTGCTGCACGAAGGGCTCGGTTCGGTGGCGATGTGGCGTGACTTTCCCGATGTCCTGTGTGTGCGCACCGGTCACCCGGTGCTTGCCTACTCGCGCTACGGTTACGGGCGCTCCAGCGAGCTCGAGGAGCCGCGTCCACCGTATTACATGCACCATGAAGCGCTCGAAGTCTTGCCCGCTGTGCTCTCCGAACTGGGCATTCGCGACCCGATTCTGATTGGTCACAGCGACGGAGCGTCAATCGCGATCATTCATGCCGGCGGGGGAAATCCGGTGAGGGGGATGGTGCTGATGGCGCCGCACGTGTTTGTCGAAGACCTCACCATCGACAGCATTAGCTCCGCGCGCGACCGGTTCGACGCCGGTGGAATGGCCGGACGTCTGGCACGCTACCATGATCATCCGCAGTCGATGTTTCATGGTTGGTGCGATATCTGGCTCAAATCCGAATTTCGAGCCTGGAATATCGAAGCCAGCCTCAAGTCCTGTAATGCACCCATGCTGCTGATCCAGAGCCGCAACGATCCCTATGGCACGCTTGCGCAGATCGATTCCATCGAAAGGCACTCGCTCGCGCCGGTAGAAAAATTGTTGTTGTCAGACTGCGGACATTCCCCCCATGTCGATCGCAGCAGCGAAACGATCGAAGCCATCGCCGACTTTGTCGCCAGGCTTGAAAATGCGCTGGGCAAATGACGCGCGCAGGCAACGGTGCATACGCATTGGCTGATAGCTTAGTAGCCGTGTCAGGCATATCCAGCGCTGGCATGTGCGGACCCGGCATCTGCGAGGTATTTCGCTGATGTGGCCAAGGCTGCTGATCGCGCCCTTGTTCGCCAACCGCGCGCGCGTGATTCTGTCGCTGCTGGCCATTTCCCTCGGCGTCGCACTTGGTTACGCCATCCAGCTCATCAACAGTGCGGCGGTGGAAGAGTTTGGTCAGGCTGTTCGTTTGCTCTCCGGCGAAGCGGATTTGACGGTTCGTGGCCCCGGGCGCGGTTTTTCAGAATCGGTTTATCCGCAACTGGCACGTTTGCCAGGTGTCGCCTCTGCCAGTCCAGTGTTGCACATCGCTGCGCGTCTGGCTGCAACGGATGGCGACGGTGAAGCGCGCAGCCTCGACATGGTGGGGCTGGACGTATTTCGGGCAGCGCGTATCCAGCCGCAACTGATGGCAGCGCGCGAGGCGAGTCTCGATGTATTGCGTGGCGATACCATCTTTTTGTCGGCATCCGCGATGCGCTGGCTTGATGCGCGTATCGGACAGAGGGTTGCCTTTCAGGTGGGTACTGATCGCATCGAACTGCGTGTAGCCGGTTTGTTGCCGGACACCGATAGCGCTCAGCGCATTGGCGTGATGGATATTGCTGCCATGCAGAAGCAGTTTCGCCGCACCGGTTTGATCAACCGTATCGAACTGCGGCTTAAACCGGGTGTGTCTTCAGAAACGATCGCGCGCAAACTGCAACCGCTGCTGCCCGCTGGTGTCTATGTCGAGACGCCACGGATGGTTTCGCAAACAGCGGTGGCCATGACGCGGGCTTACCGCGTCAATCTCAATGTGCTCGCGCTGGTGGCCCTGTTCACTGGCAGTTTGCTGGTGTTCTCCACCCAGGCATTGTCGGTGGTGCAACGCCGAGCGCAACTGGCACTGCTGCGAGTATTGGGTGTTACGCGTCGCGGGCTGCTCGCCATGCTGGTTGGTGAAGCCGTCGTGCTCGGTTGTGCCGGCTCTGTGCTGGGCCTGCTGGTGGGTTTTGTCGCAGCGCGCGCTATTGTCAGTGCTGTTGGCACGGATCTCGGTGCTGGCATCTTTACCGACATGCAGGCGCAGTTGTATTTCGCGCCGAGCGCTGCGTTGCTGTTTGTTCTGCTGGGCGTTTTTGCCGCCGTGTGCGGAAGCGCTGCACCTGCGCTGGAAGCCGCACGTGCAATGCCCGCGCAGGCGCTCAAGGCGGGCGACGAGATGCGCATGTTCCAGCGTCTGAAACCGGTGTGGCCGGGTTTGCTTCTGCTGGTAATCGGCGTCGCAAGCGCAGCAGTGCCGCCGATCGCGGGAGTGCCGCTATTCGGTTACGTCTCCATTGCCATGTTGCTGCTCGGCACGATTACGTTGATGCCGCAAGTCACCGTCACCGTGCTTTCGCGCCTGCCGCCGCCGCAGCGCGTTGAATTGGCGCTCGGACTGGCGCAGTTGCGGGCAGCACCTGGCCAGGCCATGGTCAGTCTTGCATCGGTGGTCGCCGCCGTGAGTCTGGCCACCGCCGTTGCAATCATGGTGATCTCGTTTCGTACTTCCCTGGAAGACTGGTTGAGCCATATCCTGCCTGGAGACATGTTCGTGCGCACCAGTGGTCAGGGTGAGACCGCTTACCTTTCGCCGCATTTGCAGACCGCTATTGCCGGCATTTCCGGCATACGGCGGGTCGAGTTTCTGGCCGGTCAGCGTATCAGGCTCGAACCATCGCGCCCCCCGGTGACCCTCCTCGGGCGTACGATTGATGCAGGTCACCCGCAACGTGTGCTGTCGCTGGTCAGCGAAGCGCTTGCGCCGCGTCCGGGACGGGTGCCCGTGTGGATCAGCGAAGTTCTCTCCGATGTGTACGGTTACCACGTTGGTGACGACATCAAATTGCCAATCGGCGGGCGCAACGTGCCGGTGACAGTATGTGGGATCTGGCGCGACTACGCGCGCATGTCCGGCGCTGTGATAATGCGGCTGGAAGATTACCGTCGCCTCACTTCCAACATGGATGTCGCCGATGCGCAGTTGTGGTTCGAATCGGGGGTCGACGCTGAAACTGTGCGACGCGCGTTGCTCGCCGTGCTGCCGGCGCAAGGCGTCGAAATCAGTTCGCCGCGTCAACTTCGCGAGAAGTCGCTGACGATTTTCGACCGCACTTTTGCCGTAACCTATGCCCTTGAGGCCATTGCCATCGTGATCGGATTGGCGGGATTGTCAGCGAGTTTCGCCGCGCTGACGCTGGCGCGGCGCCGTGAGTTTGGCATGCTGCGCCACGTCGGTTTTTCGCGAGCGCAGATCGTGCGCATGCTCGCCTTTGAAGGCGCACTGGTCAGTGCCATCGGGTTACTTGTCGGCCTGCTGCTTGGATGGGTGATGAGCATCGTGTTGATCGAGGTCGTTAACCGCCAGTCGTTTCACTGGAGCATGGACGTGCACATTCCCTGGTTGGGTC
>JASFUE010000232.1:0-5400 GCA_050050435.1 Burkholderiales bacterium
GTCACTGCTCGACGAATTGGTTACAGTGGCAAAAGATGAGAACCGTAACATCATGCCGGTTACCATTGAACTGGTGCGCGCCGGCGCATCGATGGGCGATATTGTCGAAAAACTGAAGACTGTCTGGGGGACGTACCGTGAAAACCCTGTCTTCTGACAGTTCGTCGAAAAAGCTACTGCGCGGCCCGATTTCTGCGTCGCGTGCTCGCTTACTCCTCGCCTACCTGCTTTGGTAATGTGGCTTCGACGTAACATTCGCTTCGCTCATGTGAGTCTGCGCCAAAACTCGCGCTGCTCGTTTCCTCGCGTGCGCACGATTCTTTTAAAACAGGCGGTTCCTTGCACTCGAGCCGCTCGTGACGCTTTTTTCAACAAACTGCCGGACAGATTTGGCGGAACAATGAAACTAGAAACAACATGCTGGTAATTCCCTACCTCGAATTCGAACCGCAGATCGGTTCCAACATGACTGCCGAAGAGTGGGTCACGATCATCGGCCGCGCCGAAATCGGCACCGGTTGCTACTTCGGCAAGCTCGCCACGCTGCGTGCTGACGGCGAATACATTCGCATCGGCTCGGACTGCTGGTTTGGCGACTACAGCACCGTGCACATCGCCGACAGTGTCTATGGCACTCGCGTCGGTGCCAACGTCACGGTGGGCCACTACGGACTGGTGCACGCCTGCACGATCGGCGATCAATGCGTACTCGGCCAGCATGCGGTGGTCATGGACGGTTCGGTGGTCGGCCCGGGCGCGGCGATTGCCGCCGAGAGCGTAGTCCCGCCGGGCAAGAATCTGGAAGGCGGCTGGCTCTATGCCGGCACACCGGCCAAACCGGTGGAGCAGATCTCGCCGGCAAGGCTGGCTGAACTGCATGAATCGATTCGCAATCGCGCCGTCATCGACAATGCCGAAATCATTCGCGCAAAAACGCCGGTCGGCGAATTTCGCCGCGACCCGGGCACCGGTGTGCATGATTTCGAGTCGGACCAGACCTATATCGCGCCGACCGCCAGCATCGCCGGCAATCTGAAACTCGCGCCGCATGCAAGCATCTGGTTCGCCGTCGAAGTCGATGCCGAAGGCGCCAACCTGGAGATCGGTGAAGCGAGCAACATCCAGGACAATTCGCGCATTTACCTCGAACCCGGGGAAAACATGCGCATCGGCCGCCGCGTCACTGTCGGACACAATGTGCGGATGTACGCCTGCGAAGTCGAGGACGAAGCCATCATCGGCATGGGTTGCATCGTCGGTAAGGGCACCATCGTTCGCAACGGCGGCGTGATCGCCGCCGGGGCGGTCACCGCACCAGGCACCGAAGTGGCCGCCGGCACCATCTGGGCCGGCAACCCGGCAAGGCGCTCGCGGCCGTTGTCGGAGCAAAACGCCGCTTTCTTCTCGATCGGCGTCGATGTCTACAAGGGCTACACTGCGCAGTATCGCGCCGCCCAGAGAGCGGTCAAGGCTTGAACGACTTTCCGAATGCGGTTCGAACGCTTGTAGCCGTAACCCGAAATCACTCACCGCTGAGGTCGCGGAGGATTAGAAAAAACAATCGAAAGCCCAAACCCCGCATTTTCAACAAACGTCTCTCGTGATTGGTCCCTGCCATCGCGTCGAACTGCCGAAAAAGCATTAACAGGAGGTGCGTCTGGGGCGCGTGATTAACCTCGCGAAAATCTTCTTGTTTGGAAACCGCAAACCACTTTGTTCCAGTGATACTCATTTTCATGCTCCTCTGCGTCCTCTGCGGTGAGAGCTGTAATTTGATCTGAAATGAGCACGCCTGCTCCTTCTGCGGCGCGCGAGGCGATTACGCATCGTTCGATCCTCGCGATCGCGGTGCCCATCATGATTTCCAATCTGTCCACGCCGTTGCTCGGCGTGGTCGATACCGGCGTGATCGGCCAGATACCGGATGCCGCGCTCATTGGCGCGGTTGCGCTCGGCGCACTGGTGTTTTCCTTTGTTTTCTGGGCATTCGGATTCCTGCGCATGGGCACCACCGGGTTGACCGCGCAGGCATATGGCGCGAACGATGGTCACGAAATTCGCGCCAGCCTCGGTCGCGCGCTGCTCATCGCCGCGGTGATTGGCATGGTCTTGATCGTTCTGCAATGGCCCATCCGTGGTGTCGCCTTCTGGTTGCTCGAAGCGACCGGGCGCGTCGAATCACTGGCGCAGAGTTACTTCAACATTCGTATCTGGGCGGCGCCTGCCACACTCGCCAACTACGCGCTGCTTGGCTGGTTCATCGGATTGGGCAAAGCGCGCGTCGCACTGTTGCTGCAACTGGTGCTGAACATCAGCAACATGTTGCTCGATGCCTGGTTCGTGCTGCATCTGGACATGGGCGTGCGCGGCGTGGCCACCGGCACGGTCATCGCCGAATATCTGGCAACGGCCGTCGGCCTTGTCATTGCCGCACGGCAGTTGCGGCTCTTCGGCGGCAAATGGGAAGCGGCACGGCTGTTCGAACCACGGCGAATCGCGCGCACCATGGCAGTAAACCGCGACATCATGATCCGTTCACTCTCGCTGATTTTTGCCTTCGCCTGGTTCATTGCGCAGGGCGCGAAATTCGGTGAAACGGTGCTTGCCGCCAACGCCGTGCTGATGCACTTCGTGTCAGTGTCTGCCTATTTTCTCGACGGCTTTGCGTTCGCCGCCGAAGCATTCGTCGGCCGCGCCGTTGGTGCCGCCAGCCGGGCCGGCTTGTCGCGCGCATCGCGCATGACCACCTGGTGGGCTGCCGGCGTTGCACTGCTGACCACCATGGTTCTGGTGGTATTCGGCACCACCTTCATCGACATTCTCACAGTGGAGCCGGGTGTGCGCTCACTTGCACGCGAGTTCCTGCCATGGGCGGCGATGGCTCCCCTCATCGGCGTCTGGTGTTTTCAGCTCGACGGCATTTTCATCGGCGCGACTCGCACCGCCGACATGCGCAATGCCATGCTGATGTCACTGGTGGTGTTCCTCGCCGCCTGGTATCTGCTCAGGCCTTTTGACAATCACGGCTTGTGGGCCGCACTGTATGTGCACTATGCCGCGCGTGCCCTGACCTTGTTGTACTACTTCCCCGGATTGCGCCGCTCACTCCCGGCCTGAGACAGGGCCACGCCATGGCGCCGGCAACGGGGCGCACACCCTGCAATGGCAGTTCGTGGGAGAATGAAACAAAATATATAAACCAAGGGGGGAAACGCGATGCGCCTGAAAGGAAAAGTCGCAGTCATCATTGGCGCCGGGCAGAGCCCGGGAATCGGCATCGGCAACGGTCGCGCAACGGCGGTGCGTTTTGCGCAGGAAGGCGCGAAAGTGCTCGCCGTTGACCGCATCCTTGAATCCGCACAGGAGACCGCCGGACTGATTACCAAGACCGGCGCCGAATGCCTTGCCTTCGAGGCCGACGTCACACAGGAAAAGACACTTGCCAAAGCAATCGCCTTCGCGCACAAACAGTGGGGGCGAATCGACATCCTCGACAACAACGTTGGCGTCAGTGTCGGCGGCGGCGACCAGCCCCTGCTGGAAATCACTGAGGACACATTCGATCGCATCAACACCATCAATCTGCGCGGCACCATCATGGCGTGCAAGCATGTCGTCCCCATCATGCGCGAACAGAAAAGCGGCGTGATGATCAATATTTCGTCCATGGCCGCCTGGGTCGACTTTCCGTTGGTTGCATACAAGACCTCCAAGGCGGGCATGATCGCCTTTACCCAGCAGCTTGCGCTGGACAATGCCAGCTACGGTGTACGGGCCAACGTCATCCTCCCCGGTCTGATGAACACGCCGATGGCAGTCGACACGCGGGCGCGCGCCACTGGCAAGAAGCGCGAGGAAATCGCCGCTGCGCGCGATGCAAAAGTACCGTTGCGCGGGAAAATGGGCACGGCGTGGGATGTCGCAAATGCTGCGCTTTTTCTCGCATCCGACGAAGCGCAGTTCATTACGGGAATAGCACTGCCGGTGGATGGAGGCGCACTTGCCCGCAAAGGCTAAAACGCTACTACGCAACCCGATAACTGTGTCGCGTGCTCGCTTACTCGTCGCCTACCTGTCGTGGTATGTCTCCTCGCGCGTTGCGCGGCTCCTTGCTCTCGGGCTGCTCGCTACGCGTTTCCATGAAACAGAGAGATTGGAAGTTGGATTATGAGCAGAATTCCAGAATTAGCCCCCGCATCGATGACTGCAGCGCAAAAGGAAGTCGTCGATCTGATCACTTCCGGGCCACATCAACGCGTCATTGGACCCTATCCGGCATGGCTACAGAGCCCGGAGCTGGCGAAACGTGCGCGCGCACTCAGTGAATACCTGCGTTTCCAGTCCGCCCCATCAAAACGGCTCGCCGAGATTGCCATCCTGATCACTGGACGACACTGGAAGGCCGAATTCGAGTTCTACGCGCATGCGCAACTGGCGCGCAAGGCCGGTGTCGAGGAACCCATTATTGAAGCGCTGGCCGCAGGCAAACGGCCGCAATTCACGAACAGCGATGACGAGATCGTTTACGACCTGTGCACAGAAATGCTGAACACACGGCACATCAGCGACGCAACCTATCAGCGCGCACTGGACGCGCTCGGCATGCAAACGCTGGTGGATCTCATCGCGATCATCGGCTATTACTGCATGGTCTCGATTACGCTGAACGCGTTCGAAGCGCCACTGCCGCCCGGAGAAGCTTCGCCGTTCCCGGACTGATAGCTGCAAATTCAGGAGCCGCTCGTGAAGACAATCAACCTCATGGCGACACGCCACTCGGCGTTCTACAGCCCGTTCATCTGTTGCATCGCCGGCGGGTTTCTGGAAAAGGAAGGACTCGAAGGCCACTATCAAGTGATGCCGGCGAGCACCACCACCGTTGCAGAAGTTGCAGCAGGACGTATGGATGTCGGACAGTCGGCAGTTTCCAACAGCTGGGGTGCTCTCGACAAGGGTGAAAAGCCAATAGTTGCCCACTTCGGGCAGATCAATCGTTACGATGGTTTCATCATTGCTGCAAGAGAACCCGACCCTTCGTTCAAATGGTCAAAACTGAAAGGAAAGAAGTTCCTGCACGTGCACGGCGGTCAACCCGAGGCAATGTTGCGCTATGCGTTATACAAGGAAGGCGTTGACCTGGACGAAGCAGAGCGGATCAAATCTGGCGGCGGCGAGCAGATGATGCAGCAGTGGCTGACAGGCGAAGGCGATTACTTCCACGAACAAGGGGCCTGGCCGCAACAACTCGAACACATCGGCAAGGGGCACATCGTCGCCGCGGTCGGCCCATCGATCGGGCCGGTGGCCTTCAGCAGCGTGGTGTGCCGCTGGGACTGGACTGGTACTGACGATGCGAAACGCTTCGCGGCCGCTTATCGCGCATCACGACACTGGGTCAAC
>JASFUE010000233.1:0-5391 GCA_050050435.1 Burkholderiales bacterium
GAAACGGACGAATAGAACACGCTTTGAGGCTTGCCACCTGGAATGTGAATTCGCTGAAAGTGCGGCTCGAGCAACTGCTCGAGTGGATGGCGGCGGATGCGCCCGAAATCATCTGCCTGCAGGAAACCAAAACTGACGATCCGAAGTTTCCCGTCGAGCAGATCGAGGCGGCGGGATATCAGGTTGTGTTCTCGGGTCAGAAAACCTACAACGGCGTTGCCATTGTCTCGCGCGCCGCCGGCTCCGATGTCATGCGTGGAATTCCCGGGTTCGACGATGAACAGAAGCGGGTCATCGCAGCGAGTATCAACAACGTCAGGGTCATTAACGCTTATGTGCCGAACGGGCAGAGCGTTGAATCGGACAAATACCGCTACAAACTTGACTGGTTGAACGCGTTTCGCGCATGGCTTGGCGATGAGCTGGCGAGCCATTCCGAAGTCGCGGTGCTTGGTGACTTCAACATTGCGCCGGAAGCGCGCGACGTTCACGATCCCAAGGCCTGGGAAGGCAAGGTGTTGTGCAGCCAGCCGGAACGCGACGCGTTCGCTGCGTTGATCGATCTCGGGTTCGTTGACAGCTTCCGGGTATTCGAGCAGCCCGAGAAATCCTTTACCTGGTGGGACTACCGTCTCAATGCGTTCAAGCGCGGCATGGGGTTGCGTATTGACCACATATTGATGTCGCCGTCGCTGGCCGAGCGCTGCCGCGGCGTTTCCATCGTAGAGGACATGCGCGCTCTGGAGCGACCCTCCGATCACGCACCGGTGGTTGCCGAACTGGCAGACTGAGTCAATACTTGCTTGCCGGCAGGACTGGCGGTAGTGAAGTGTTCAGGATTTTTCCTTGGCGACGTCGTCTTCCAGTCCAAGCTCCTGGATTTTTCTGGTCAGTGTGTTGCGGCCCATACCAAGCAATTGCGAGGCTTCGATCCGGCGCCCTCCGGTGTGAGCCAGCGCACGCAGTATCAACGCGCGCTCGAACTTGCGATTAAGGTCGTCGAGAATCGCGCTCTCACCGCGTTTAAGACGTGACTCTGTTTCGCGTTCCAGCGCGCCAATCCAGTCATCCCATTCCGACTCATTCTCTTCGTCGCGCAATTCGGGCGGCAGGTCCTTGATATCGACAATCACCCCTGGCGCCATGACTGTGACCCAGTGGCATACGTTCTCAAGCTGGCGCACATTACCCGGCCAGTCGCGCGAAGCGAGATATTTGACGGATTCTTCAGTCAGTCGCTTGGTTTCAACGCCGAGCTCCGATGCGCTCTTCTTCAGGAAGTGACGTACCAGAACCGGGATATCCTCGCGTCGCTCGCGCAGTGGCGGCAAGCGCAGGCGAATGACGTTCAGTCGGTGAAACAGGTCTTCTCGAAACAGACCTTCCTTTACGCGCTTCTCCAGATCCTGGTGTGTCGCCGTGATCACGCGCACATTCGCCTGCATCGGTTGGTGCCCGCCGACCCGGTAGAAGTGGCCGTCGGAAAGTACACGCAGTAACCGTGTCTGAAGATCCGGTGGCATGTCACCGATTTCATCGAGGAACAGCGTGCCGCCGTCAGCCTGCTCGAAGCGGCCGCGGCGCATCGCCTGAGCGCCGGTGAACGCGCCGCGCTCATGACCGAACAATTCGGATTCGAGCAAATCCTTCGGGATCGAGGCGGTGTTGATTGCGATGAACGGTTTGTTGGCGCGCTGACTGTGTCGATGCAAGGCGCGGGCGACGAGTTCCTTGCCGGTACCCGATTCGCCATTGATCAGTACCGTGGCCTGAGACTGTGCAAGACGGCCGATTGCGCGAAATACCTCCTGCATTGCCGGTGCCTGGCCGATAATCTCGGGAACCGTATCCGGCACCTCGACATCCTCGTTCTGGCGCTGGCTTTCATCCATCGCGCGGCGGATCAGGTCAACCGCGTGATCAACGTCAAAAGGCTTGGGCAGATATTCAAACGCCCCGCCCTGGAAAGCGGCTACGGCACTCTCGAGATCCGAGTAGGCGGTCATGATGATAACCGGCAGGTTCGGGTAGCGTTCCCTGAGCGTTTCGAGCAGCTCCAGACCCGAACCACCCGGCATACGTATGTCGCTGACGACAACCTGCGGTGAACTCGTTTCCAGGGCTGCCAGGGCCTCAGGTGCCGATGAAAAAGCCCTGAAAGCAATATTCTCCCGCGTCAGCGCTTTTTCAAATACCCAGCGAATTGAGCGGTCGTCGTCGATGATCCAGATCGGTTTCATGAGTCTTGCCGTGCATCCGGCGTTCGCGTGTTTTCTGTTTCGTCAATCGGCAGCAACAGCGTGAAGCATGTGCGTCCAGGCTCGGTGTCCAGCTCGACCGTGCCGTGATGTTGGCTGACGAATGTTTGCGCCAGCGTCAGTCCCAGCCCGCTGCCATTTTCGTGACCGGAAACCAGCGGGAAAAATATGCGATCACGAATGTCATCCGGTATGCCGGGGCCGTTGTCGATGATCTGCAACGAGATTGCGAGCTTGTGCATTTTCTTTGCAATGGTCACGCGCCGCACAACTCGGGTACGAAAACAAATCTCTCCCTCGCCATGGACTGCTTGTGCGGCGTTGCGTGCAATATTGAGCACTGCCTGAATCATCTGTTCGCGGTCGCCGGTGAGCAGCGGCAGACTGGTGTCGTAGTCACGGCGGATAACCAGCCCGGTCCAGTGCTCGGCCATCAGCAAATTCCGAACGCGTTCCAGGACTTCGTGGATATTGAACCGGACGATATGCGGGACGCGGTGCGGCGTGAGGAGTCTATCCATCAGCAGCTGCAGGCGATCCGCCTCCTGGATGATGACGCGGGTGTATTCATGCAGGTCGGGGCGATCGAGCTCGCGATCGAGCAGTTGCGCAGCTCCGCGCAATCCACCCAGCGGATTCTTTATTTCGTGTGCAAGGCTGCGAATTAGTTCCCGGTTCAGCTCGCTTTGATCGAGCAAGCGTTCTTCCCTGGCGATCTTCAGCTGCTGGTTGAGTACGTTGAACTCGATGAGGAAATCGTCCGCCAGCAATCCCTCGCCGGGCGTGACAATACATGACGTTTCCAGCTTGCCGTGTCCGATGACCTGAAGCGTCATCTCGTGCTGGGTGTAGCTGCAGTTATTGGCTTTGGCATAGTCGATTGCAGCCAGTACCGGCGAGGCGTCCTCGAACATCCTTGCCAGCGAGTGGCCAACGATGTTCTTCCGGCTGGATGCGAACAGGTTCTCGGCGGCCGGATTGAGGTAGCGAACCACCCCTGCATGATCGAGCACGATCACTGCGGTGGCCAGGGTTTCAAGCCCGGGGTAGGCAAGCGGATTGATTTCTTCGATGGCGCTCATGTGCCGAGACGCTCCCGGCGATCATTCAGTGCGGGCTGATTCGGCGCGGAAGCCTTCGAGCGCATATCTGACACAGCCGCAAAGACGACGCGGTGAAACGAACCGCCGGCGGTGCCTAACGCAAGGTTTGCAGTTCCCGTTGCAAGGCCTGTACGTTGCGCTCGTGATTCTGTACCGCTTCCCGATAGGGCTCGACCCGTTCGAGATATCGCTGGTAATTGCGTTCGTTCCCGGTGCGTACCGATTCCTGCTCCTGCAGTTGCTGGCGCGCTTGCGCCAGACGCTGTTCTTCCGCGGCCAGTTCTTCCTCGAGAATGCGACGCCGCTCGGCATCGCGTTCGCGCTGGGTGTCGCGATCCACCTTCGGAAAATCCTTGGCGGCATTCTCGACGTTCCTGGGAGGGGTGTTGGTCGCAGGCGCTGCGCGGGTTTCCGGTTCGAAGCAGCGAATCTTTTTTGCGCCCTTCGGTGCCGCAGCCTTGACGTTGGTATAGGTTACGTTGCCCTCTGCGTCGCGATACACACAGATCTCCGCCCGGGCGAACGAGATGTGCAAGGTGCACGCCGTAATGGCGGCAACCGCAGTCATTGCGAATCGAAGCATGAAGCGAAAAGCAGGCTTTGTCGGCCATTGATAGCGAATCTTGCACAGGAGTCTAATCAGCTAAACCGGGTGTGGCAATCCAATCGTGTGAGCGTGCGATGCCGGCGCGGCGACCGGACAAAAAAGGGCGGGGTAAAGCCCGCCCTTCTTGGTGCGCGGGTAACGATTACGAGCTGTAATACATATCGAACTCAATCGGGTGGGTGGTGGTCCGGAAGCGGGTCACATCTTCCATCTTCAGATCGATGTAGGCATCGACCATGTCATCAGACATCACACCGCCCTTCGTGAGGAACGCGCGTTCACGATCCAGGTGGCCAAGCGCTTCCTCGAGGGATGCGCACACGTGCGTAATCTTGGCGTGCTCTTCCGGCGGAAGATCGTACAGATTCTTGTCGATCGGATCACCGGGGTGGATCTTGTTCTCGATTCCGTCCAGACCCGCCATCAACAGTGCCGTGAAGGCGAGATACGGATTGGCAGTCGGATCGGGGAAGCGTACCTCGATACGTCGCGCCGCCGAACTGCTCACGTGCGGGATGCGCACCGCCGCAGAACGGTTGCGTGCCGAATAGGCGAGGTTGATCGGTGCTTCGAAACCGGGAACCAGTCGCTTGTAGGAATTTGTCCCCGGATTGGTGATCGCGTTGAGCGCGCGCGCATGTTTGATGATGCCGCCGATATAGTACAGCGCTGTCTCCGACAGACCGGCGTAGCCGTTACCCGCAAACAGATTCTTGCCGTCCTTCCAGATCGACTGGTGTACATGCATACCCGAACCGTTGTCACCGACAACCGGTTTCGGCATGAAAGTGGCGGTTTTGCCATACGATGCGGCGACATTCCATACGGTGTACTTGAGAATCTGCATCCAGTCGGCGCGTTTGACCAGGCTGTTAAAGCGCGTGCCGATTTCGTTCTGGCCGGCGGCGGCAACCTCGTGGTGGTGCACTTCGACCTCAACGCCTTGCGATTCCAGGGCGAGCGAGATTGCGTTGCGGATATCCTGCAGCGAATCCACTGGCGGTACCGGAAAGTAACCACCTTTCGGAGGAGCACGGTGGCCCATGTTGCCGCCTTCGAACTCGATTCCCGATGACCAGGGCGCTTCCTCGGAGCTGATCTTGACAAAACTGCCGGACATGTCGATCTTCCATGTCACGCCGTCGAATACGAAAAATTCGGGTTCCGGACCGAAGTAGGCGGTGTCGCCGACGCCAGTCGACTTGAGGTAGGCTTCAGCGCGCTTGGCAATGGACCTGGGGTCGCGATCATAGCCGGCGCCGTCAGACGGTTCGACAACGTCGCAGCTGATGTTGAGCACGGGCTCGTCAGTAAACGGGTCGATGCGAGCGGACTCAGGGTCAGGCATCAGCAGCATGTCCGAGGCTTGAATGCCTTTCCAGCCGGCAATTGAAGAACCGTCAAACGCGTGGCCGTCCTCGAA
>JASFUE010000234.1:0-5352 GCA_050050435.1 Burkholderiales bacterium
GTTGGAGCGCTTGGACAGGCTGCTGAACAAGACAAGATTCTTAAAGTCCTTGCGCCCCAGCGCATGGGCCGCCTGCAAGCCCCCCAGCGGTGGCGCGGCCTCGTCGAAGTAGATCTCCGAATAGCACTCATCCGAGGCAATCACCAGATTGTGGCGGTCTGACAACTCGAACAACCGCTCCCATTCGGCCATCGGCATCACATGCCCGGTCGGGTTGCCCGGCGAGCACACGTATACAAGCTGGGCGCGCTGCCAGATATCTTTATCGAGCGCATCCGTATCCAGCGCAAATCCGGACTCCGCATCGAGGTTGATAAATGCCGGCGAAGCCCCGCCCAGCAAGGTCGCCCCTTCATAGATCTGATAAAACGGGTTGGGCATGATCACCGTTGCGCCCGGCTGGCCACGGTCGATCACCGTCTGCGCGAGCGCAAACAGCGCCTCCCGTGTGCCATTTACCGGCAGCACCTGCCTGGCCGGGTCCGGGGCCGTAATCCCGTAGCGCCGGGCAATCCACTGCGAAATCGCTTCGCGCAACTCCGGTGTGCCGTGGGTGGCCGGGTAACGTGCCAACCCGTCCAGCGACCCGGCCAGTGCGTCCTTGATCAGGGCGGGGGTAGGGTGCTGCGGCTCACCGATGGACAGGCGAATCTGGCGCAACGACTCATTGGGCGTAATCGTCGCCAGAATCTTTGAAAACTTCTGGAATGGATAGGGCTGCAACAATTCAAAGCCCGGAGCGAAATGGCTCATGTTGCAACACCCTGTTGTTCTTGCTTCATTGTATTTACCGTTCCGCTCATGCGAGCGGAACTCTTCAGCGGCCGTTACTAATAACGAAGGGAGCAATTCTAACCGTTTGACACACGGTATCTCGCCGGAATGTCTTTTCTCCCGGCCCGGATGTGGGGGCTATCTTGGAAGAACAGTAGGTGTTCTTCGAGTTGTCGCTGGACTTGGTCGGAGAACCCTAAGAGTCCTGGCGTAACGGTTGTTCAATATTGTGTGATGTTTCAAGGGAGCGATTGCCCCGCAGCAAAAGTCCCGACAGCAGTCGGCTGCTGAAAGAAGACGGTTGGGCCTTCGTTTATAACGATATCGTTGAGTGAGTCGTTATCGATATCGCCAACGGCAATGAAGTTGGCGTTGAACGTGCCATCGTAGACACTGCTTACAAAGAACTCGCCCGGCGTTGTGTTTAGGTTCACCAGCACCGACACTTTCGAGGGCACCTGCGATTGATAGACGATGGATACCACTGCGATGTCGGGCAGCGTGTCGTCGTTCAGGTCGGCAATGGCGAGGCGCCTGGCACCGTCCGCGACAGGGATGTTGAGCGCAGTGAAGCTGCCAGCCGTTACTTGCCGCATTATCGTGACACTGGACTCGCCCGTGCCGCCATCGGGCGCGTTGCCGGCGTTGGCAACGGCAATGTCGATGCTTGTGTCGCGGTCGAGATCGGCCAATGCAACCCCGCTGACATGTTTGCCGGCCATAAGCGTCTGTACCGGATCAAACCCGCCCGCCGCATTTCGATAGAACACGGCAACGACGTCGCCAGCCGCGAGTACGACGTCACTGAGTCCGTCACCATTGACGTCACCAACAGCGACATCTTCGGACCCATGTCCTGCCCCAATTTGCAGCGAAACAGGAGAAAGGAAACTGCCTGGTGATGCAGGGTTCTGCGCGAGCAGCAGGGCGCGGCCGTTAAGCAGGACGCCGTCGGCTACGACGACATCGGGAAGAGAGTCCGCGGTGAGCAGGCCGAATGCAGCATCGGTAGCCGCACCGCCCGTGGCTATGGACTGGAAAGGCAGGAACGAGCCGGCGTTGGTGGCGTCCTGTCGCAGGATTGAAATCTGCCCCGAGTCATTGGTGGCTCCGGGCGCCAGTGCCACGCTTGCAGGTGTGGCAGCAACGAGGTCGAGCCGGCCGTCATTGTTGACATCTCCGGAGGACAAACCCCATGGGTCAGGACCAATGGCGTAAGTGTCCGGGGCGGCGAAGGCGCCCGAAGCAGTCTGACGATAGACGTGAACATAGCCCGAATGCGGCGGTGACGCGTCGACGTAGGACATTGCCAAAGCGATGTCGGCACGCCCGTCCCCATCAAAGTCTTCAACAACGACGCCGCTTGCGGTCCAGAACGGAGCAATGTCACCGTTACCACCACCTGAGCCTATGACGGTGACGATGGCGAGCACGACTAAAAGCAAGATCGGGACGATCCGCAACATCGCCGGCCCCAGTCTTTTCATGACGTTTCTACCACCATCGTCGATCCCATTACTCGTGTCGCATTGCGCGGTGCGTTACCTTCAGCAATTATTTCACAGCGAGCAGGGTAGCGGCATCGTGCAAACAGTGATTGACGTGCATCAAGGCTGACGTAGCGTCGGCTTATTAGCGCCGATACACTTCCAGATCACGTTCGCGGATGTGGCGTTCCTCCGGGTAGTCTGATCTTCAAGTTTCGTACCACGTGACGCGTGTCTTCTGGCGGCCGAGAACCGGCTAGAGAAATTGCGTCTGGACGTCCGCATGTACCACCAAGCCGCGATTGGGTGGGAAACGTACGTGCCGCCACGCATGTGCTCGCATTTCTGAATAGCTGCAACAAGCGCGCGGGCATCTGAGAAAATCGATTGCCAAATGCAGGGAACTCCGCCCCGCGCTCTGATGTCGACCCGTTATCCGCGAAGCGACGGAGTTACTCACGAGACGCGCACGTTTCGTGGCTCCGCTGCGATTCGCGGCCGCTGCAACGTCTTCAGGTACGGCCGGCGCAGCATCATTGACGCCGCGGTCCGGGCGTAGTGATCACTCAGATCGCGCTCGGATCGATCAACGCTCCCGCCGTTCGTGCGGACGTGGCTGCGGACATCGTCGCGCCGAGCCACGAGGTCAAAACGTCTTCCCCTAAGAGTGCGTAATGCGCTTGGCGCAGGCGGTGAAGGACATGGGCGGTGTGATCGACCACAACGACGCCGATCCCGCCATTTAAAAACACCAATCTGCAGTGAAAGGAGACTGTGATGAAAGTCAGCGAAGCGATGACCCGAGACGTACAACTAGCCACACCCGGCCAAAGTATTCGCGACGTCGCAAAAATGATGGCTGAGGCCGACACTGGTTTCGTGCCGGTGGGCGACAACGACAAGCTGGTCGGCATGATTACCGACCGCGACATTGCGGTGCGTGGCGTGGCTACCGGCAAAGGCCCTGACACACCAGTGAGCGACGTGATGACGCAGGAGGTCAAGTACTGCTACGAAGATGAAGATGTTGACCACGTGGCGCAGAACATGGGGCAGATAAAAGTGCGGAGGCTTCCGGTAGTGAACCGTGACAAGCGTCTGGTGGGTGTACTCGCGATCGGCGACGTGGCGAAGTCAGATACCGAGGCCGCAGCAGCGGCGCTCGCAGGCAGCTCCAGGCCGAGCGGACCGCATAATCAGGCAATTCAGTAACGCCCCGCCTGCCGGGCAGAGCTTCGGTGCGCTGCTCGGCACTCTTCTGGCGCGCGCGTTGGCCATGACTGCTCTCGGCTGGCGCGTTCGCCAACTCGCATCCAAAGAGAAAGGAGGCAGACCATGGCACAAGACAGCGCCGGGCTGCACGAGGCGCCCGAAACGCTCAACCCCGAAACAATCGACTGCCATCGCGCCATCGTGTCGTTGATGGAAGAGTTGGAGGCGGTTGATTGGTATGACCAGCGCGTTGAGGCCGCTGGAGATGCCGAACTGCGCGCGATTCTGGCGCACAATCGCGACGAGGAGAAAGAGCACGCAGCGATGGTACTGGAGTGGTTGCGACGACGTGACACCCACTTCGAAAAACAGCTGCGCAAGTTCTTATTCAGCGAAGGATCGATTGAAGAGCGCGCGGAACAACCCGACCAGAAAGCAACGCACTTGAATGCCGCCGATGGCTCTCTGGGCATTGGTGATTTGCGCGAGGTGGCCTATGAATGATCTGCAGCGTGCACTGGCCCCGGTATCCGAGGCGGCCTGGACCGAGATCGAGAACGAAGCCAGAAGCACATTGCGCGACATGCTTGCTGCGCGCAAGCTCATCGATTTTCATGGCCCGCTTACCTGGGAGTTCTCTGCGGTGGACGAGGGGCGCGCCGAAAAGCTTGCGACACCCGGCGCCGGCATCGAAGCGCGGTTACGTCGTGTGCAGCCGTTGGTCGAAATGCGCGTGCCATTCTCGCTCAAACGCGAAGAACTCGAGGCGGTTGCGCGTGGCGCGCACGATCCTGACCTGGATGCTGTGCGCGAGGCCGCGCAGCTCGCGGCCCTCGCCGAAGATCGCGCCGTGTTCCACGGTTACGAGGCTGCAGGCATTCAGGGCATCTCGCATGCCGCTTCCGGTGGCGCTTTAACGCTCTCGGACGACTATGAGGAGTACCCCGGCGTGGTAGCAGACGCTCTCAACCGCCTGCGCACGGCCGGCGTTCACGGACCCTATGGCATTGCGCTGGGACCGCGCTGCTACACGGGGCTTACGAAAACGACGCAGGGAGGCTATCCGGTAATCGAACATGTGCGCCGCTTGCTCGACGGGCCGATCATCTGGGCGCCGGGTATCGACGGCGCGGCTGTACTCAGCCAGCGTGGCGGCGACTTCGAACTCTCGGTCGGCCAGGACTTCTCGATTGGCTACCTCGATCACTCGGCAACCACGGTACAACTCTATCTGCAGGAGAGCTTCACGTTCCGCGTGCTCTCGCCAGAGGCAGGCGTGCCGCTCGCCTATGCCAAGGCCTAGCTTATATTTATCGCCACTGCCAGGTAGTGGCACGAAACTTTTGCTGCCTACGAGTCATCGGGCGCCTTTGATCGCAACGAGGCCGGGTGCCTGATTAGCCTCATGTAGCAGGGCGCAGTCTGCAGTGACCCGTGGTTGAAAATGCATTTCTCGTTGAGGCTATGTGCGGACCAAATGCGATCAAGCTGAAAAAGGGCTTTGTGTGACGCCCTGTACGTGTTTACGCAAGAAGTGTCTCTTAGAGCGTCCTAGAACTGGCTCCTGAACACAAAGCCGAACAAACCAGCGGTGTCGTATTCCGAGCTTGCGAGCGTGCGCCCGTTCATGTCCTCAACGGAGAGTTCTCCCTGGAATTCGCCGCCGACGAAGGCACCGACCGTGGTCATCGGCCACAGCGTGTATTGCACGCTCAACACCAGGGGCAGGCTTTCATCCTGGCCATAGCGAGCGGCTGTGGCTGCGTCATTGTCCAGCGCAAAACGGAGTTTTTCATAGCGGCCAGCCAGTCCCACTCTCCACTTGTCGTTCAGCTTGTAATCGAGGGTCAGGCCCGGGCCCTGCGACGCGGCCAGTCCG
>JASFUE010000235.1:0-5347 GCA_050050435.1 Burkholderiales bacterium
GGCTCAGCGTGATGTAGCGCTTCTCCCAGGTCAGGCGGATGCCCAGCGTCTCCCGGCCTTCGTACTCGCCTTTGCAAACGATGCCATAGTCGGGAATGCTGCCCGCATCCGAGCCGGCATCCGGACCGGTCAGCGCGAAACACGGCATTTCCTGGCCAGCGGCCAGGCGCGGCAAGTAATGATTCTTCTGTTCGTCGGTGCCGTAGTGCAGCAGCAGCTCGGCCGGTCCGAGCGAATTGGGCACCATCACGCTCACACAGGCGGTCGCATTTCTGGTGGCCAGCTTCTGAATGACTTGCGAGTGCGCGAACGCCGAAAAGCCAAGGCCACCATACTCTTTCGGGATGATCATCCCGAGAAAACCGTTGTCCTTGATGTATTGCCAGACGTTTTCCGGCAGGTTGTTCAGTTCGTGCGAGATCGTCCAGTCGTCGCACAAACGGCACAACTCTTCCACCGGCCCATCGAGAAAGGCCTGCTCTTCAGCGGTCAACTGCGGCTTCGGCGTGGCCAGCAGCTTGCGCCATGACGGTTTGCCGCTGAACAGTTCGCCGTCCCACCACACTGTTCCGGCGTCGAGCGCCTCCTGCTCGGTGCGGGAGATCTGCGGCAAGGCGCTCTGGAACCACTTGAGCAAACGGTCCGAGATCAGTGTTCGCCGCAGAGCCGGCACACCCATGATGGCAGCACCCGCGAGGAAGAGCACCCACAGGACAGTGCTGGTGAAACCGCCCATTGCCGACCACAGGTCGGCGACGAGCAGAAAAACACCGATACCTGCGATCCAGCCGAACCGGTTGGCCCGCAAACAGGCCAATGACCAGACTACAGCAACCGCACATGCCAACCAGATCACAGTACTCATTTCGTCTACTCCTCAATCCGAAACGCGGACGCGGGCTACGGTCGATGCACGCGCTACCGCGGTCGTGAATTTTCATTTCACCGAAAAGCTGGCTTGCCCTTCGCACCCGATGCGCCGCATGGAATTACCGACAAACGACACACCGGACGTCAACTCGCGATAACGGGCGGATCATCAGAACTGCATTTCCTCCAGCGCCAGCACGCTGTCCGCACCGGACACGATCTGTGTCGCGTGGACCTGCGCCAACGGCAGGATATGCTCCGCGTAAAACCGTGCGGTTCCCAGTTTTGAGCGGTAGAACTCGAAGTTCTCGGCATTCTCGTCCATGCGACGCTTTGCCGTGAGCGCCGCTTTCGCCATCAACCAGCCCCCGGCAACCGTGCCAAACAATTTCAGTAATGGCACTGCGCCCGCCGAAGCAGCCTTGATGTTGTGCGGGTAGGTTTCCACCATCCAGTCCACACTCGTGGACAATGCCTCGATGGCCTCTGCGAGGTTGCGCCGTATCACACTCAGCGCGGGATGACCCGCTTCCTTGGCGAGATCCGAATCCAGGCCGCGCATCTCGTCGATGAACGCACGCGCTGTCACGCCTTTCTCGTAAGCAATCTTGCGCCCCATCAGGTCATTGGCCTGAATACCGGTGGTGCCTTCGTAAAGTGTGGTGATGCGCGCATCGCGCAAATGCTGCGCGGCGCCGGTTTCTTCAACAAAACCCATGCCGCCGTGAATCTGCACGCCGGTCGACGCGATTTCAATGCTTTGTTCAGTGCACCAGCCCTTGACCACCGGTGTGAGCAAATCGAACAGGCTCTGATTTCTGTCACGCTCATCGTTATCGGGATGCAACAACGCCAGATCGAGATAGGCCGAGGCCTGCACTGCCAGCGCACGCATCGCCTCGGTTTGCGCTTTCATGCTCATCGACATACGCCGGACATCGGGATGATGAATGATGGTGACGCGGTCACCGGATTTAACGCCGGCCTCACGGCCCTGGACACGCTGTTTGGCAAATTCCAGCGCCCGCTGATAGGCGCGATCGGCAATCGCAACGCCCTCTATGCCCACTTCGAGTCGGGCAGCGTTCATCATCGTGAACATGTAATGAAGGCCGCGATTTTCCTCACCGACCAGGTAACCGATGGCGCCGTCGGCATCACCATAGGCCATGACACACGTCGGGCTGGCATGAATACCCAGTTTGTGTTCAATGGAAACGCATTTCACGTCATTGCGCTCACCCAGGCTGCCGTCGCTGTTGACCAGGAATTTGGGCACGACGAACAGCGAAATTCCCTTCACGCCGTCCGGCGCGCCCGGCGTACGGGCCAGCACCAGGTGGATGATGTTCTCCGCCATGTCGTGCTCGCCCCAGGTAATGAAAATCTTGGTGCCGGAGATACGGTAATGATCGCCCTCGGGCACCGCGCGCGCGCGCACCGCCGACAAGTCCGATCCGGCCTGCGGTTCGGTCAGATTCATCGTACCGGACCATTCCCCGGACACCAGTTTGGGCAGATACATTGCCTGCTGTTCCGGCGTGCCGTGGCGCTTGATGGCCTGAACCGCACCAGCCGTCAACATCGGGCACAGTGCAAATGACATACAGGATGCATTCCACATTTCCGAAGTCAGCGCCGAGACCACATGAGGCAGTCCCTGCCCGCCCCACTGCACATCGTTTGCAAGCGCCCCCCACCCTGCCTCGGAAAACTGTTTGTAGGCATCACCAAAGCCGGGAGACGCCGTGACCACGTTCTCGCTCAACTTCGCACCGTGCTGATCGCCGGACCAGTTGAGCGGATCGAGCACACCGGTGGCAAACTTGCCTGCCTCTTCAATGACCGCATCGACCAGATCCGGGGTCGCTTCCTCGCAACCGGGTAGCGCAGATATTTGTTCCAGACCGACCAGTTCCTTGACGACAAACCGCATGTCATCAATCGGCGCCGAATATGTCGACATTGAAAAACTCCTGTAGCGAAAATTTTGTAGTGTTTATGCCGGTGTCGCCGTTCAAAGGGCGTCGGTCAGTTGTGGCACTGCCTCGAACAGATCGCCGACCAGGCCGTAATCAGCTACCTGAAAAATCGGCGCTTCCTCATCCTTGTTGATAGCGACAATCACCTTGCTGTCCTTCATCCCGGCGAGATGCTGGATCGCGCCGGAAATTCCGACGGCAATGTACAGTTCCGGTGCGACGATCTTCCCGGTTTGGCCAACCTGGTAATCATTGGGCACAAAACCGGAATCGACTGCCGCTCTCGATGCGCCGACCGCCGCGCCAAGCTTGTCCGCGAGTTTTTCGAGAATCGCGAAATTCTCCCCGCTGCCCATGCCGCGGCCGCCGGAGATAATCACCCGAGCCGCAGTCAGTTCCGGGCGCGCCGACTCGGTGAGTTCCTGCCCGACCAGACTGGCAAGCCCCGATTCGGATGCGGCATCGATGCTCTCGACTTGCGCCGAACCGCCCTCGGCGGTTGCCGCATCAAAGCCGGTCGCCCGGACCGTAATGACCTTGATCTCGTCCGATGACTGCACCGTTGCCATGGCGTTGCCGGCGTAGATCGGTCGAATGAAGGTATCCGCGTTTTCGACACCGACGATATCCGAAATCTGCGCCACGTCGAGCAACGCGGCCACCCGCGGCATCAGATTCTTGCCAAAGCTGGTCGCCGGACCGAGCACGTGTGTGTACGCTGATGCGAGCGGCACCACCAGCGTCGCGAGATTTTCAGCGATCGGATGAGCGTAATATGGGGCATCGGCAACCAGCACCTTGGTCACGCCCGCCACTTTGGCGGCCGACTCGGCCGCGCCACTGCATCCGGATCCGGCAACGAGTACGTGGATGTCATCCCCCAGTGCCTGTGCCGCGGTGATCGTATTGAGCACCGCCGGCTTGATTGCACTATTGTCGTGTTCCGCAATAACCAGAATCGCCATCAGATCACCTTCGCTTCATTCTTGAGTTTGTCAACGAGCTCTTCGACACTCTTCACTTTCTGACCAGCGCTTCGCTTGGGCGGTTCACCGACTTTGAGCGTTTTCAGGCGCGGCGTGACATCGACGCCGAGCGAGTCCGGCGCCACGGTCTCGAGCGGTTTCTTCTTCGCCTTCATGATATTGGGCAAGGTTACATAACGCGGTTCGTTCAGGCGCAGGTCCGTGGTAACCACCGCCGGCAGCTTCACCGCCAGGGTTTCGAGCCCGCCGTCAATCTCGCGCGTAACCTGGGCGTTATCGCCCTCGATAACCAGCTTGGATGCAAACGTCGCCTGCGACCAGCCAAGCAATGCCGAGAGCATCTGCCCGGTCTGATTGAAATCGTCGTCAATCGCCTGCTTGCCCATAATGACCATATCCGGTTGTTCCTTGGCCACCAGCTTCTCCAGTACCCGGGCCACCGCCAGCGGCTGCGTTTCCACCGCCGTCTCGACCAGAATCGCCCGATCGGCGCCAAGCGCCAAAGCCGTGCGCAATGTTTCCTGGCACGCTGCCGTGCCAATTGATACGGCCACGATTTCGCTGACCGTGCCCGCCTCTTTCAGTCGCACCGCCTCTTCAACCGCAATTTCGTCGAAGGGATTCATCGACATCTTGACATTGGCCGTTTCCACACCACTGCCATCGGCCTTGACACGCACCTTGACGTTGTAATCAACCACCCGTTTTACGGGAACCAGAACCTTCATCTTGTTGGCCTTCTATCCTGTTTTGTAAATCAACTCGCAAGTGTAACGCAGGGCAGCGAAACTGCCCGCGTAGAGACCTGCGCCCCTGACGCCGGTTCGCGCCGAAACCACTACCTGAATTCAGACGTCCTTCGCTGAATCACGCAGCACATTCTTCTGGATTTTCCCGGTAGAGGTCTTTGGCAATGCGCCGAAGACGATCTGCTTGGGACACTTGTAGTGCGCCAGCCGCTCGCGGCAATAACTGATCAACTCTTCGCTCGTGACCGTCCCGGCGCCTTGCTTGAGTGCGACAAAAGCGCATGGCACCTCGCCCCACTTGTCGTCTGCCTTCGCAACCACTGCTGCCTCGAGAATTGACGGATGGGAATACAGGACGTCCTCGATCTCGATCGTGGAGATATTTTCACCACCGGAAATGATGATGTCTTTCGAGCGGTCCTTGATCTTTATATATCCGTCCTCGTCGACAACCGCCAGATCCCCGGTGTGAAACCAGCCGCCAGCAAACGCTTCCTGTGTCGCCTCGGGATTCTTGAGATACCCCTTCATTGTGATGTTGCCGCGAAAAAACACCTCTCCCATTGTGTGCCCGTCGCGCGCGACCGGTTCGAGTGTCTCCGGATCCATCACCTCCATCGCTTCCTGCATCACGTAACGCACCCCCTGTCTGCCATTGAGCGCCGCGCGCGTTGCGATGGGGAGTCCACCCCAATCCGGTTGCTGTGCACAAACAGAGGCCGGGCCGTAGACGTCCGTCAAACCATAGACGTGCGTCAAA
>JASFUE010000236.1:0-5314 GCA_050050435.1 Burkholderiales bacterium
CCCTCGAAACAGTCTCGTGGGTGGCGATGGTCCCCGCCGATGACTGTCTTTGTTCTGCTGGTGCGGATCAACCCGTGCCAGCCCAGTCCAGAATAATCTTATATAAAACAGTATATTGAGGCGTTCCCCCGGTGCCGCGACGACGGCGTTCGGGTTGTGGTAGTCAAAAAAGCATTTACTTATCAAATGCGAATCATTATCATTCGTGTTCCGTAGCAAGGCCGGTCGTCTCCGCACGTTGGGCACGGCGTGCATGACCGGGAACGGACGTGAACTGATAACGCGGACAACCGCGATCCATTGGGAGGTGAAGCCATGAAAAAGTCGGTAGCTGCCGCATCGATGATGCTGGCATGCGGGCTTGCGTTCGCAGACGATTCGAACCAGGCGCTGGAGCAGCGCATCGAAGAGCTACAAAAGCAAATCGATGCGCTGAAGCAAGAGGTGAAAAATTCGTCCGGTTCCGAACAAACCGGTTCCGAACAAACCAGCGCTGCAGCATCGCCGCAGGTCGAGACCGGGACGGATACCGGGAGCAAAAGTATCTCGGCGGTGGACGAAGCCAACGATATGTATCTGAAATTCGTAAGTGCAGCGGAAAACCCGGAGGAAGGACGCACCTCTGTCGGGGGCTATGGAGAAATCAATTACAACAACTACAAGGACAGCGACAAGCGCGACGAATTCGACCTGCAGCGCCTCATCCTTTTTGTCGGACACCGCTTTAGTGAGCGTACCCGGCTGTACTCGGAAATCGAGTTCGAACACGCGTATGTTGAAGGTGGGGAGGACAGCGGCGAAGTCGCACTGGAGCAGGCCTACATCGAGCAGCGACTCACTGATACGGGGAGCGCAAATTTGCTTGCCGGCCTGTTTCTATTGCCGATTGGTTTCATGAACGAGTATCACGAGCCGCCGGTTTTCTACGGTGTCGAACGAAACGAAGTTGAATCGCGGATTATTCCGACGACATGGCGGGAGATCGGTTTTTCGCTCAAGGGCAATGTTGCTTCAGGTCTGGAATACAACGCGGGCTTCAGTACCACACCGGATGCGAGCCTGTTTAACAACGCATCGACCGGGTTCAGATCCATGCGAACCAAAGGCAGCCAGGTGACCGCCAATGAATTCGGATATTTCGCTGCTCTGAACTATCGAGGCATCCTCGGCCTGCAGCTCGGAGGAAGTGTATGGACCGGCAATACCGCGCAGGATGGGCAAGGCAAGGGGCCAGACCCGACCCCGCTGACCGGAGCCAATGCCAACCTCACCCTGTGGGAGTTGCACGCGCGTTACGCGGTCGCTGGATGGGATTTGCGAGCCTTGTATACGCAGGGCTATATCGACGATACCGCGGCCATCAATGCGGCTGCCGGCATCCCGCTCGGGTCGGATAATGCCGCACCGGAATCGCTATATGGTTGGTACGTCGAGGCGGCCTACCGTTTCGGGCTCAAGAACAACAAAGCCGTGACGCCCTTCGTTCGTTTTGCAAAATACGATACGCAGGAAGAGGTCGCTGCGGGTTACGCGATCAACCCGCTAAACAATGAACAGGTCATTACCGCGGGTCTGAACTTCTATGTCCACCCGCAAGTGGTTTTCAAAATTGATGTACAGGATTACGACACTGACGACAGCAAGGACCGATTTGATATCGGTATCGGCTGGATGTTCTGACGCGCTTCAAACCAGTACCCCCTTCCGGGCTTCGGCCGGGAATTCCAGCGGCGCCACCTGGCGCCGTTTTTTTTCGGGCCGCGAGAGGCTGAGTTCAGTCCGCAACTGAAATAACTGCAACCGCGTAAGGTTTCAGAGCGAGCTTGTTCGACACTGGGCGCCACTTCTTCTGAAAATCACCGGGTTTCGTGGTTGCCAACTGAAAGCTCGTTTCGTCCAGTAACGTTCCGGCCAATGTGCCACTATTCCCGGTGATATTCACTTTCTGGGTTTCGGCAGTCAGATTGGCGATCCAGAGCGTCGTGCCTTTCCTGCCGCGATGCGCGAAACAGCACACTTTTGCCGGATCGCTCGAACTGGCATCTACAAGTTTCTGGCCGACGCTGTTCATCAATCCCGTCACGACATGATACGCAGGAAAAACCCTGGTGCCGGAAAGGGAGTCGAAGTACGGTTGCCTGTTTTCCGTTTTGCGATAAATGACGCCGAGTGGGCCGGTGGGCGCTCCGAGCGTCAGCGTTTCGATGCCGGAGTGGGCGAAGGTGGCGACATAACCTAGCAGCCACGCCGCGCCAAATAATCCGCGGGTGCGCGGATCGGCTTTGACCAGGCAGATGCGTTCGTTGTCCGGATTGGGTGTATAGGTCGCGCCGTGCGGATTGTCGCGGCAACCGATAGCGCTCGGGCCCACGCGGTGCGGCGTCTTGTCCAGAAACTGGCGCGCCGTGGTGACCTGGTAGGGTAACGCTTCCAGCGTTTCCATCACCGATCTGTCGTCGGCTGCATGCACAATAGGGCAGGTGGTGTTCATTGCGTAATCGAGCAATTCCGCCGGTGGACGCTTGCGATTGAGTTCGGTAAAGAAAGAGAACATGCCGCCGCCGAGCTTGACGCCGGGAAAGGCCTTGCGTGTGGCTTTGTAGAGTGCGTCCAGGGGTGGTGCCGGCGGACGCTCACCGCCAGGCAGAACCGATTTGAGGTCGCCCTCCGGGCACACGGCGACGGCTGATAATTTCAGACCGGACTGCGCGACCAGATCTGCCACGCCACGCAATTCCCGCTCATAGCCGTCTGTGCTGGTTACAACGATTTCGAGGATACATTCGGCGCTGGTTGCTTCGGCGAGCACCCGATAACCATACAGCTCCTTGAGGCCGTGTTTCTGTCTCGAATCGAAGTGGCACTGAACGATGGACGGTCTCGCCGTCTTCACGAGTTCGAGATTTTCGATGGCGTGGTCGATTTCTTCTGCAGGAACGCCGAAACCGATCGGCAGCAGTTTATTGCGAAGCGGTTTGCCGAGCCTGATATCGATGCCAGGACCGGTTTTGCCGCCTGCTGTGCCTTTGCCTTTCCCCGACAGTGTGACTTTGACTGCTTGCGTGACCGGTTCGCCCGCTTTGAGCGTGTAGGGCCAGGGCAGTGCCAGCGGGCGTACATAGGTTTTGAACGAGGCATCCGTCCAGTTACGATGATCTTCGGTTTCGAATGTGTCCCCTTCCATGCGAACCGTGGCTTTCAAGTCGGGGAGCACTTCGTGAGTCATTGCACGCAAGTTTAGGAAAGGCTGGATCGGGTTGATCAGGGGCGGAAACCTGGATTCAACGATTTTGCCGTCAACGTGTTCCAGTTTCACCGGCTCACCGGCCACGCCCTTGAGGGGGTGCAACACCACAAATCCGGTACGGGCAGTCAGGAAATCAGTCTCCGGCGTTGCGGTGCAATTGAATTCCAGATTGCCGTCGGTGTGTCCCTCGATCGACGCGTCATAAGCGATTTTCTGACCGGGGCGGCTGCAAACGGCATGGAAGGAAATGGAAAAACCATTCTTCCGTTCGTTGACCTTGAGGGCACTGATCTTCGGTATGTATGTGCCCCAGTTCTCATCACGCACCAGAAAACCGATGGCGCGCAACACTTCAACTCCGTGCACTTTGAGATAGCGCAACTGGCCGTTGTCCAGCTCAACCTGCATTGGTCCAGCCTTGAGTACGCGCCCGACAACATCGGTTTGCTCAGTTCCGCAAAGAATAACGTTTCTGGACGTGTCAGAAGATTTCATCTTTCTTCTCCTCTATATCAAGAGCCGGCGCCGGTACCACGCGTGCCATGCTGTCCGGCGCACGTGCTAACTGAGTTACAAAACTTTTTCCGTGTCCGGGTCGATCAGAACAACCCGGTTCATGTCGATCGCCAGCGTAATCGTCTCGTTGACTTCAGATACGTCATGCGGCTTGAGCTCGGCGACCGTTTCGATTCCGCCAAGCAGGAATGTTGTGTACGTGCGCGAACCCGTGGGTTGAATCAGATCGACACGGACTTCATGGTGAATGACGCCGGCACGCGGCTGGCTGTCACTTGCCCGGCTGATATGCTCCGGCCGGATGCCAACGGTCACCGCCTTGTCCCGAAACGCGGCGTGGCGCTGCGAACGCTCAGCGGACAGCGCCAGCATGGCACCGTCCGATGTGCTCACTGCAAGGCCGTTGCCATTGCCAACGAGTTTTGCCGGAATAAAATTCATGGAAGGTGAACCGAGAAAACCGGCGACATATTTTGTCGCCGGACGCTCGTACAGATCCAGCGGAGCGCCTTGCTGTTCTATCTGTCCGTCGCGCAGAAGCACAATGCGATCGGCCATGGTCATGGCTTCTATCTGGTCGTGCGTCACGTAGATCATGGTTTTGCCGAGCTCGAGATGCAGTCGCTTGATCTCGCCGCGCATCTCATCTCGCAACTGCGCGTCCAGATTGGACAGCGGTTCGTCGAACAGGTAAAGCCTCGCGTTTCGTACCACGGCGCGACCGATGGCAACGCGTTGCAATTGCCCGCCGGAGAGCTGCCGCGGATAGCGTTCGAGCAGGTGATCGATCGCCAGCATTCTCGCTGCGCGTTTGATCTTTTCGTCGATTTCACTTTTCGGGGTCTTGCGCGCCCTGAGTCCGAAGGCGATGTTGTCGTATACCTTCATGTACGGATACAGCGCGTAGTTCTGGAACACCATTGCGATATCGCGATCGCGCGGCGGCAAATCGTTGACGACTTCGCCGGCAATCTCGATCGTACCTTTGCTGATGTCTTCCAGGCCGGCTATGGTTCGCAACAATGTACTCTTGCCGCAACCGGACTGACCGACCAGAACGGTGAATTCACCAGCAGGAATCTCGAGGTCGATGCTGCGCACGGCATGCACTGCACCATACAATTTATCGAGCCCGGTAATTTTCAGATCCGCCATTGATTCACACCCTTGAATGCCGCCCGGCCTGCAAATCGAACAGAACCTTGCGTGGACGTGGAGCCAGTCTGGCCAGTTTGTTGCAGACTACAGTCCTGCAAATGCTTTGCATGTTGCGCTTTCGTTCACACGGTGCACCGTTGTCAGCCTTTCACTGCGCCCAGGGAGATGCCGCGCACGAGGTACTTTTGCATGAAGGCGACGACGATAAAAATGGGCAGTGTCCCCAGTACCGACATTGCTGATATCTTTGCCCAGAATCCCGACTGGCCGCCGAAGTAATGTGTAACCTGCACGGTGTAGGTCGCGACTTCGGTGCGGGTGAGCACGAGAGCAAAAATAAAGTCGTTCCAGGCAAACACAAAAGTGAATATTGCCGTTGCGAACAATCCGGCG
>JASFUE010000237.1:0-5262 GCA_050050435.1 Burkholderiales bacterium
GCCGACGAAGTCCCGGTGCTGTTCCACGATGACGCCCTGGAGCGCACCACCAATGGCTTCGGGCCAGTGTCTGACATGCTCTTTGATGTCATCACCCAACTCGATGCCGGTAGCTGGTTTGCCAACGAATTCGCCGGCGAACCGGTTCCGGCCTTTGCCGCAGGCAGCGCACTGTGCAAGGAAGCCGGCCTGTGGGCCAACATCGAAATCAAACCCTGCCCGGGCCGCGAACATCAGACCGGCCGCATTGTGGCGCGCATGGCCAAACTGCTCTGGAGCGGAGCGGCCTTGCCGCCATTGATTTCTTCCTTTTCCATCGACGCGCTTGCCGCAGCGCAAACCGAAGCACCGGGATTGCCGCGCGCCCTGCTCTGCACTGACGTTCCCGATGACTGGCAGGCCCTGCTCGAGCGGCACGAATGCGTGTCGATGCACGTAGCATACGACCGACTCAACAATGACCTGGTTGAAGCAATTCAGGCCACGCGCCGGGGCGTACTCGCCTATACCGTGAATGACTCCCTGGCAGCAGTCGACCTGATCGAAATGGGTGTGGACGCAATCGTTACCGATCAAATCGATGTCATCGGTCCGCATTTCGCCTGAGTGCC
Organism: Burkholderiales bacterium; assembly: GCA_050050435.1. GTDB lineage: Bacteria > Pseudomonadota > Gammaproteobacteria > Burkholderiales > Eutrophovitaceae > SG8-40. Next base: position 612 of record JASFUE010000237.1, read on the forward strand.
CGAACCAAAGGAGGCAAACCTGACAAGAAACCTGGCCAGCTACCTCTCACCGACACGACCGTCAGGCAGATGAATATCTTGTCTGGCCGCATTCGCGGGTCGCTGCGCGGTGACGTCTATGGCGGATTGACCGCCGCCGTCGTAGCCCTTCCGCTCGCGCTGGCTTTCGGCGTGGCTTCGGGCGCCGGCGCCCTGTCCGGTCTGTACGGGGCTATCCTGGTCGGCTTCTTTGCGGCTGTTTTCGGCGGCACCCCGTCCCAGGTCTCCGGCCCGACGGGGCCGATGACCGTAGTCATGGCCGCCACCATCACCCAGTTCTCGCACGATCCGGCGTTGGCGTTTACCGTGGTCATGCTGGGAGGGGTATTGCAGATGCTGTTTGGTTTTGCCGGCATCGGGCGCTTCATCAAACTGGTCCCCTACCCGGTTGTTTCCGGCTTCATGAGCGGTATCGGTTGCATCATCATCGTGCTGCAACTGGCAGCCGTGCTGGGACATCCCATGCCGGAAGGCTCGATCATCGTCAAGATCACGGCTCTGCCCTCCATGTTCGCCGATCCGCAATGGCAGACGCTTGCACTGGGCGCACTCAGCCTGCTGATCATGTATCTCACGCCACGGCGCATCGCCAGGCTCCTGCCACCGCCGCTGCTGGCGCTGATCATTGGCTCGCTGGTCGGGTTTCTGACTCTGAAACAGGCGCCGATCATCGGCGATATTCCTTCCGGGTTGCCATCGCCGACGCTGCCAACGTTCTCGCTCGAGCATTTGCCGGAAATGCTGCAAGCCGCGCTGGTGCTGGCGTTTCTCGGCTCGGTCGATTCGCTGCTGACTTCACTGGTCGCGGACAGCCTGACCGGCACCCATCACAAATCGAACCGCGAGCTGTTCGGCCAGGGACTGGGCAACCTCGTCGCCGGCCTGTTCGGAGGCATACCGGGAGCGGGCGCAACCATGCGCACGGTGGTTAACGTTCGCGCCGGTGGTCGCACACCTGTCTCCGGTGCGCTGCATGCGCTGGTATTGCTGGCAGTGGTTCTCGGCGTCGGTTCTGCAGCGCGTTACATTCCGCTGGCCGTGCTTGGTGGCATCCTGCTGCGCGTCGGGCTCGATATCATTGACTGGCGCTACATCAAGCGCGCACCGCACGCACCGCGAGCCGGTGTCATCATCATGCTAACCACCCTCCTGCTCACCGTCATCGTGGACCTGATCACGGCAGTTGCGGTCGGTATCGTCATGGCCTCGTTGCTGTTCGTCAAGCGCATGGCGGATGTGCAAACTCAAAGTGCTCGCTTGCTCGCCGATAGCGATGAAGCGAGTGATCTGTCAGATGAAGAATCCGAAATCCTGAAGCAGGCCCGCGGTCGCATCGTGCTGTTTCACATGGAAGGACCATTGAGCTTCGGTTCGGCACGCGACATTTCACGCATGCTCACCACCAATCGGGAAAAGGATGTACTGGTCGTCGACCTCGGTGACGTTCCGTTCATTGACAGTAGTGCATCCATTGCGCTGGAGGAAGCAATCGCCGCAATACAGCGCGAAAAAGACATAGTGCTGTTGTGTGGACTGCAAGCGCGCGTGAAGGATACGCTCAAGCGTATCGGGGTGAGTGATGCCGTTCCTGCCGAACACATCCTGGACTCCCGGCTGGACGCGCTGCGCCGGGCGCGCGCACTGCTGGAACAGGGATAACCGCGCGACGAACCCGCGGGCATCGACGCAAGGTCCCTACTGCAAGCAAGGCGCACCCTCGCAGCGGTTGGTTTCCACGATCACATGCGCGATGCGCGGAATGTGGGCGAGCAGGCTCTTGTAGTGTTGTGGCTGTTCCGGATGGTGGGTAACCAGCGACAGGCTTACCGAATAATGTCGCGGCCCGATCTGCCAGACGTGCAAATCGACCACGCGATTGTCCGCATTCGACTCAACGGCTTTCCTGATTTCTGCTTCCACGCGCGCATCAGCAACGCCATCGAGCAGAATATGACCGGAGTCACGCATCAGCCCGTAAGCCCAGCGCGCGATCACGGCCGCACCAACCACGCCCATCACCGGGTCCAGCCACGTCCAGCCAAAGTACTTGCCTGCCACAAGAGCGACGATTGCGAATAGCGACGTCATTGCATCGGCCAGCACGTGAAAATAGGCCGCACGCAGATTATGATCCTGATGATGCCCCGGCTCATGCTCATGGTGATCGTGATGATGGTGTGCGCTGAGCAATAACCCGCTTAGCAGATTCACCGCAAGGCCGATCGCGGCAATGAAGATCGCTTCGTTAAACTGGATTGCATGCGGCTCGAACATCCGCATGACCGACTCGAGCGCCATCACCAACGCCACGACCGCGAGCGCCACCGCACTGGCAAATCCGCCCAGCACACTGACCTTTCCGGTGCCGAAACTGTATCGCGGGTCCGAGGCATGTTTCCGGGCATAACGATAGGCAAACAAGGTAATGCCAAACGCCGCGACATGTGTTGCCATATGCCAGCCATCAGCCAGTAGCGCCATGGAACCGAACGCGATACCGGCACCGATTTCGACGACCATCATCACCGCGGTCAGGACCAGCACTTTCAGCGTGCTGGACTCGGGTCCGGCCGACTCGTCGGCGAAATCATGTGAGTGTTGCCATTGTTTAAGTGTATGTATATGCATCGGTAGTCTCTATCAGATAGATCCCGCCTTCCCGGCTGTCAGCCTGTCAGCGTTGTTCCGGCGGAATGTCTTTTATGTTTCCTGCAAATTTCGCATGCGCGACGGTGTCGACCGGACGATGACGAATCCCGGTCGTAGCTGGTTTCTCTCCCAGATAGTTCCCCGCTTTCCAGTTACGCGACGGCCTGACCGGGCGTCGTTCAAAACCACCGCCACAATTGGGGCAGACGTTCTCCAGAATACTCTCCACACAATTTGCGCAGAATGTGCATTCAAATGAACAAATGCGTGCATCGAGCGAATCCGGGGGTAATGGCTTGTTGCAGTTTTCACAAACCGGCCTGAGTTGTAGCATGGCAATCTGCCTCCAGTTGATTTACGCGACACCGTCTCATCGGACCGCCATTGCGTCACGACGGCCCGACCCGGCGTTGTTGTCTCTCGCGCCGCTTACGCTAACCTGCGTTGCATGCCCAACCACGTTGCGGCCAGGAGGTAAGGCAGCGCGCTGAGCCGGTGACACGGCACCGAGTCGGATCGACGCCCCAGCAACCGCCACACGCCTGCCGACGCAAGTGCATAGGCACTGTCAATGATGATTGCAAGCATTAGAAACGTCAGCGACAGCAGCGTAATTTGGAAAGCGTAATTGCCCGACGGCGCGACAAACTGCGGCAGGAACGCACTGAAGAACAATAGCGTCTTTGGATTTGTCAGCGAGGCGACGAAGCCAGTCAGATAGCTCGCCGCCGCGCCAGCGTCCTGCTCATCATCGCGTGAACTTGATGGCCGTCGAAAATAATACAGCGCTAGCAATACGAGCCAGATCACGCCTGCCCACTTCAGAATGATAAAACCGTCGCTGATGGCTTGCACGATCCACGTCGTACCGGTAGCCACCAACGTCAGTTGAATTGCCATCGCAGAAGATGTGCCTGCGACAGTTTGCAACGCACGCACTTTGCCCTGCGAGATACCGGTGGAAACGATGATGAGCACATTCGGGCCCGGCAACGCGATAAACGCAACGGATGCGATCACGAACAGACAACCAGTCCAAATCTCCATGGCGTGATTACCGTTGATCCAGTCAGTCAGGCACTTCGATCCGGCTGCGCATGAACGTGACCGCGGCACCTTTGAGCACAACGCGATCACCTGCCATTTCGCAGTGCACTTCACCACCGCGGCTGGATATCTGGCGCGCCTGCATCTGCGCCTTGCCCAGACGCGCAGACCAGTAAGGTGCGAGTTCACAATGGGCGGACCCGGTCACCGGATCTTCGTCGATACCGTATCCGGGTGCAAAAAAGCGGCTGACAAAATCACATCTGTCACCAGGTGCCGTCACGATGACTCCGCGAAGATCGAGCGTTGCGAGGACTGCAAAATCCGGTTGCAGGTTCTTCACGCTCGCTTCGCTGTCGAGAACGGCGAGATAATCACTGGAAGCGAGCACTTCCCGCGGCTGCGCGCCCAGACCCTCCGATAAAGCGTCCGGCACGACGCATGGCTGCGGCGGCAGAGCCGGAAAATTCATCGCGTAAAGATCGTTCTCGCGCCCGACCGTCATTTGGCCACTACGGGTGCTGAAAACAATCGACTCGTTACGGTAATCCAGAATTGTGAAGAGTACGTGCGCCGTTGCCAGAGTTGCGTGACCGCAAAAATCGACTTCACGAACCGGTGTAAACCAGCGAAGGTCAAACCCGTCAGCTGAGGGCACGTAAAACGCGGTCTCGGAAAGATTGTTCTCTTCCGCAATCGACTGCAGCAGCTCATCGGGCAACCACTGTTCAAGCGGGCACACCGCGGCCGGGTTACCTGCGAAAGGCCGGCTTGCGAAGGCGTCGACCTGGTACTGTTCAAGCTGCATGCCGGGTGATCCGATACGTGCGCGTAAGCTGGTATTCGACGATAGCGACGCCGGGCCGCGGCAAGGCCTGCACCCTCAACCCGGCACGTCTGCCCTGATGACGGGACG
>JASFUE010000238.1:0-5172 GCA_050050435.1 Burkholderiales bacterium
GTGCGGCAAATCCGGTAATGGTTTCCTCGATGCGCTCGGTCAGGAAGGTATTCACGCCAAAGGAGACGCCGGGGACGACACCGCCGCGCTCGCCCGCCAGTACTTCCCTGATTTCCCTGAGCACCCTGGCCTGCTCTGCGCCGCCCAGGGCGCCGATCTCGACCTCAAATTCGCTGTAATGGGTACCAAACGTATCGGCACCGTTTATGGAACGCCCCACCCACTGGGCAACCGACTGCACACCCTCGATAGATCCGATTGCCCGCGATACCCGATTGCCGATACGCAACGACTCGGCCTCCGAGGTGCCGGGCACCGCAGTCATGTGAACGATGTAATGACCTTCACGCAACGCCGGAATGAATTCACCGGTGAACAGCGGCAGAACACCGATGCCGGCAGCGATGAATGCAAACGTCACCGCGATATTTCGACCCGGATAGCGTTCGAATTTTTCCAGCAACGCAAGGTAGTACGGCTTGAGAAATGCGACTGCGGGCGGATCGGCGGTGGAAAGTTCGCGCCGGGCGAGCAACAGGTAACACAGCGCCGGTGTGAGCGTAACGGCCGTCACCAGCGAAGCAAGAATGGCGAAGATGTAGGCTAGCCCGAGGGGTGCAAACAGTTTTCCGGCTATTCCGGACAAGGTCAGCAAGGGCACGAATGCCAGCGCAACGATGAAGGTTGCATAGACAACCGAGCTGCGCACTTCCACCGATGCGTCCAGCACGACGTCAGCGACCTCGCGCGGCACAGCCGCCAGCCGGTTGAGCCGAAGGCGGCGGAAAATGTTCTCGGTGTCGATGATCGCATCATCAACGACTTCACCGAGCGCGATAGCGAGACCGCCGAGCACCATTACGTTCAGACTGACTCCGAGATAGTCGAGCACCAGCACTGCGGACAGCAGGGAAACCGGCATCGCCAACGTGCATATCAGCGCAGTGCGCGCGTTGTAGAGGAACAAAAAAAGCACCAGTACGACCAGTGCGGAGCCGATCAGCACGTCACGCTGGACGTTACGCACTGCGGTCTCGATAAAGTTGGCCGGACGGAAGAGCGCAGGATGCAAGGTGACTTTTTCTTCCTCCAGCAGCGGTTTGAGCTCATCGAGCGCGCGTTCAAGCTCCCGGGTTACGGCATGTGTGTTGGCACCGAGCTGACCTTGCACCATGAGAAATACGCCAGGCACCGCGTCGATTGCTGCGGCACCGATCGACGCCGCTGCCCCTTCGGTCACGCGCGAGACGTCCGACAATCGCACCGCCTGGCCGTCACGGTAGACAACAACGAGGCTGCTCAGATCGGCGAGCGCATCGGGCTCGGCCTCGGCCTGAATGATGATGTGCTGATTGGGCGTCTTGATAAATCCGGTGCCCACCATGCCAGTTGCCTGCCGCGCCGCGCTCACTACGTCCGCCAGCGCCAGGCCAGCCTGCTGCAGCTTTGACTGGTCGACAAGAATTTGCCACTGACGCACGTCGCCGCCGAAGACGTTCACCTCGGCCACGCCCGGTACTGCAAGCAGGTGCGGCCGAATGGTCCAGTCCACCAGGGTGCGCAACTGCATCAGGGAGCGATCCTGCGAAGTCAAACCCACACCCAGCACGGTGCTCGCAGAGGAGGTCAGCGGCGTCATGGTCGGCGCGTCTACGCCCTCCGGCATCCGGGTCGCGAGGGCGGCCAGCCGCTCGCCAACGACCTGGCGGTTACGGTAGGTGTCGGTGCCGTCCTTGAAAATGACCGTCACCACAGATAGCCCGGGAATCGACTGGGAACGGATGCCTTCCAGTCCCGGAATTCCGACCAGGGCATTTTCGATGGGCTGCGTAACGAGCGTTTCGACCAGTTCCGAGGAATAACCCGGTGCTTCGATCTGCAGCACCACCTGACTCGGGGAGAACTCCGGGAACACGTCGAGGTTGGCTCGCGACAGCGTGTAGATGCCATACGCCACAATGGTGGCGGCCACGGCCACCACGACGCCGGCATAACGAATTGAAAAGCGAACCAGTCCAGCGATCATCTCGGGTCCGGAGACATCTCGATCTCAGGCCACACCGGGCGCTGCGATACCGCCGGATTCGGCGTTGCCGGGGAATGGTTCAGTCTTCGTTCTCATTGCGGATCTGGAACTTGAGCTCTTCTGACAGCAACAGTTGCACGCCACTCACAACCACTTCGTCGCCGGCTTGCAGCCCGCTCGCCTGAAACCACCCGGCACCAAGCTGGTTGGCGGTCGAGATTTCGTAACGCCCGAAAGTTTCGGCATCCAGCTTGCGGTAGACCCATGGCTTGCCGGCATGCCACACCACGGCCTTGTTTGGGACGATCACACCATCGATGCGGTCGTCACCGGTGGCAACGCGGGCAATAACGCGGGCACCGATGCGCAAATCCACATCGCTCACAATGTAGAAGTAGGTATTGCCAGGCAACGCTGTATTGGAGCGCGGTGCGTCGGATACAAAACGTGCCCGAACAGCATCGGCACGCGCCGTGACCGGTGCCAGCATCAGCTTCTCTCGGGCAGCACTGCGAGGCAATTCATAAGGGAACACCAGCTGCACCAGCATGGAACGCCGCGACAGCAGCTTGGCGAGAACAGGTGAATCCGCCTTCAACGCCCACGCGCTGATCACCGGCCCCCAGGCGGTCTCCAGTGACGCACGCAAAACCGCCTCCCGGGATCGGGCTGCCGCCAGCCGGGCCTCGGCGACACGATAGCGGCTCTCTGCGTCACGGAACGCCTGCTCGGAAATATTGCGATCATCGGCATACAGTGCGCGCGCGCGTTGGTATTCAAGGCGAGCAGCGGACTGAGCAGCGGCGAGCGCACTGCGCTCGCCGCTTGCCGCCAGATACTGACCTCGCACATCGAGCAGCGGTGCGATATCAATCACGCTGCCAAAGACATGTACGGATGCTTCAAACTGCCCCGGCTCGAGCGCTTCGGCGCGAATACCGCTCGCCTCCTGGCTTTGCGCATCGACGCGCACAATGGCGCGACCCTGCTCAACCGATGCCGCCGATCCAGTTTCGATCTCTTCCTCGATCTCGTCATCGTGCAGGCGTAGCTCGTCTCGCGAGACGTAAATCAGCACCCACGACAAGACGGCGATAACGACTGCCATCAGCGCGATAACGATGTGGGTCCCGGTCAGCTTCATGAAGCCTCTGCCACCTTGCCTGGCTGCCCGGGTAATTCAATATAGTCGCTCAGAATCGGTAACTGCATTGCATCCTCGAAACGTGCTGCAGCCGCAAGCGTAGCAATTTGCGCGTCCAGAAGGTTTTGACGCGCCTGCACAATTTCCAGGCGTGCCGTCACCAACTGCAAGCGGTCTCCGCCGCCGGCTTCGAAATAACGGCGAATACGCTGGAACTGTGCCTGCGCGCTTTCCAACGTTTCCTGCGCAGCGCCCACACTCGCTTTCGCGGCAAGCAGCACCTCACGGGCGCGCTCGACCTCGCTGATGGTGTCCAGTTGCAAAGCAGAAAACTGCTTTGCGGCCACTTCGCGCCGCGCCTCTGCTTCGCGTACCGCTTCTTTCGCGGATGCAGGCGGTACCAGCAAGCTGCCGAGTGACCAGATCTGATCGCCTTGATCCCACAGAAAGCCGGGTGAAACCCTGACGACCGGATACTGTTTGGCCACAGCCAGCCTCAGTTCGGCGTCGGCAGCGCCGAATTCGAGCAGGCGCAAGTACACGTCGAGCCGGTTACGCAACGCATTGCCACGAGCCAGAGCCGCGTCCGCGACCGTGTCCGGTTGTTCGAGCGCATCCTCGGCAATTGCGAGCGAGCGTGTGGTCTGCAGCGGCAGCCCCAGCGCACGGGCTAGCGCACCCCAGGCACTTGCCTGCGCCGTTGCCTCGAGCGCCAGCTGCGCTGCCACGTTGGCCATTGTCGTGCGTTCGCGCCCCAGTTCACGGGCCGAGGCCATGCCGGCATCGACCCGGCGCTGGAGCAATTGCACCAGGTCGCGATGTGTCGACAAGCGTTGCTCGAGCAAACGCGCGCGCCGAGTCGAAGCCAGAAGGTCAATTACCGCATCGCGAATCGATCCGCGCACACGCCACATGGAGTTCGCAATCTCGATCTGTGCAGCATCGGCAACAAAGGTGGCTTGTTGCACCCGGGCCTCGCGGCGCGAAGCGCCACCTACCGGCAGACCGATTGCCAGACCAAGCGTCCATGGCGTGTCATCGACTTCGCGGCTGTGATGCTCGGCGGCCAGCTCCACGCTGAGTGGCGAGCGCCTCGCCGCGGTGGCCAGTGCCGCTTGCGAAGCTGCGGCCTGCGCGCGTGCAACGTCAACCTGGGGATTGAAATAAAGACCAAGCAAGGTCAGCGTGCCGAGTCGCCAGTACTGTGGCGGCCATTGCCCGTCATACCCGGCTGCACGAACCAGGTCAGCAAGGCTGGTGTCGTCTGCACTGCGGTCCTGGAACTGGGCGGGTGTCGCCTGTTCCTGCAGGTCGGCTTCCCGGTACGGCAGGTGCCCGGTGCAGGCGCACAGCAACGCACCTGCAAGAACTGGCGCGCACCACTTCGCGCGCCATCTACGTAATCGTACTTTCAATGCAGTTTCACGTGTGGTTCGGTTCGGCGAATCAGCAACCTGCCCAGCGTGTCCAGAAATACCTTGGCAAAGCCGTGCAACGCGTACTCGTGCATCTTGTACAGGGACAGATACATCAGACGCGCGAAGTAACCCTCGATCATCAGGCTGCCACCGGTGAGGGCGCCCATCAGACTGCCAACCGTGCTGTGCCTTCCGAGCGACACCAGAGAGCCGAAATCGCGATACCCCCAGTCCTTGACCGGCTGGCCCTGGACATGTGACCAGAGGTGTTTCGCCAGATGGCTCGCCTGCTGATGTGCCGCTTGTGCGCGCGGGGGAACCGCGCTTTCATGGCCTGGCCAGGGACAGCTGGCGCAATCTCCGAGTGCGAATACGTCCAGGTCGAGCGTCGTCTGCAAGCTGGGACGAACAACAAGCTGATTCATCCGGTTCGATTCCAGCCCGTCGAGATCGGAAAGGAACTCTGGCGCCTTGATGCCGGCAGCCCAGACCACCAGTTCGGCGGGCACGAAACGGCCGCTTTTGGTTTGCACGCCCGCGGCACTGACTTCGGTCACCCGTTCACCGGTGAGCACGTCGACATT
>JASFUE010000239.1:0-5122 GCA_050050435.1 Burkholderiales bacterium
CTAACCAACGTGCAAACGTCGCCGCATATTGGTCCACTGAAGTGGACGGCAACAGATTTCCCTGGCGAACGTCCTCGGGCGTATTGAAGGCGACCTGCGGGAAGCTGCCGTATATATCGCCACCTTGTACCCCTCCTCCCACCACGAAATGGTGGGCTCCCCAACCGTGATCGGAACCATCACCGTTACTGGTCAGCGTGCGGCCGAAATCGGAGGCCGTAAACAAGGTGACATTGTTCTCCATACTCATTTCCTGCAGCCAGCTGTAGAACGCACCAATGGCCTCATCCAGGTCCTGCATCAAGCTCCCGTGCCTGTCGAGTAGATAATCGTGATTGTCAAAACCGCCCAGGCTGACGAAGAATACTTGCCGGTTGGTGCCTAGAGACCCGCGCGCGAAAATCATGCGAGCGATAATGTTCAGTTGCGACGCCAGCCGGTTTCCGCTCGGAATTGGCGTCATGAACTGCGATGCCGCCGGCAGAGAAGATGACAGCAGGGCATTGGAGTCAATCGAACGCGACGTAATGTTGCCTAATTCGTCCTCGAACAAATGGGAACTGCTGCGGGTAATCAGTTGCCGATAAAGATCGGCCGCGCTTGACGATCCGAACTGACTGCCGGATATACCGCGGATATTGATCGCGCCGCTGGTACTGATCTGGTACTGGAGTACATTCTGACCGGAAAGAAATACCGTGTTGCCGGCAGCTGAGACCGCAGTGAAGATCGGAAGCCCATTCTGCACAGCAAGTAGATCGCCGATGCGCCCGCCCCACCCCAGACGCGCCCCTTCGCCGACCGCCGTATTTGCCTGCCACACTGATTGCTGATCATTGTGAGAGAACAGTTTCGGTGGAAGCGGTACTGGACGGTTCTGGTACTGCGTCAACGTAGTCGGCTCAATCAGTGGTCCGACATTAGCCATAACAGCGAGGTTACCGGCGTCGTACAGTGCCTTGAGTGAGGTCAGGGACGGATGAAACGCAAACGAGCGACCGCCCTGCGAAGTGACCGGAGCCGTTGCGGTCGCCGCCAGATCGTTGCGCATGATCGCGATGTCCGGCCGCGAATTGAAGTACTCGTCATATTCCGCCTGATCGTACGGGATAATCGTGTTGGTATGGTCGTTGCCGCCAAACAGAAACAGGCACACGACCGCGCGGTAGCCGCCAACTACCTGTGCTGATGCCGCGCCGATACTGGCAAGGTTGAGTGCAAAAGGCGCGGCCGTGCCGGCAAATGACAGCGCCGATGCACGTTTCAGGAATTCTCGGCGGGAAAGACTGGATCCAAACATGTTTGCGCCTCTACTTCTGAACAATGAAATCCGGTGACGACAACGCGAAGAATACGGCCAGATAGACGCGGTTCTCACGCCCGCTTGTCGGCATAATTGGATTGACCGAAATCGATTCGACCGCGTCGCGGATCAAATTCCTCGTCTCATCGCTCATCGTTTCATATGTCAACATCAGGTCTACCCGATCGATCAGTGCGTCCGGGTCTTCAGCGAGCGCCAGTTCTTTCGAGTAGTCGGGTTGAATGTCCCTGGGAGAATTACTGCCGACACCTGACCGAACGATGCTGCGCATGAAGTTGGAGTATCCAACCACTGAAGTCTCGTGCAGAATCTGGAACTCAGGCGCCACCAGATTCGCCGCTGCGATGCTGGTATTCGGCGGCACATACCCGGGCCGGTAAAAATTGAATACCGATGGAGAGCGCAGCGCGGATTGGCCCAGGGACGAGGTGGAACTGTCCGTATTCCCAAGAAGATAATTGCCAGAAGTCGAGCGGACCTTGAAGGCGCGCATCCACGCAGCCAAACGGAGCACGGGTTCCCGGACTTTCCCGAAACCGGGCTGCGCAACCATGGAGAGGTCGCGTGCCTCCGTGTCAAGTAACACCGCCGCGATCGTCGCGCGCATATCGCCGCGCTGACCACTGCCGGTACGCCAGTCACCTGTATCGTATGTTCCCGTGTTGAACGCTTGCGCAACGCGTCCCACGTAGCCCGGACTGGGATTGCTGGTCACAAGCCGCTGAATAAGCTGCCGGCCGATGAAGGGAGCGACGTTTTGGTGATTGAAGATCGTGTCGAGCGCGACGCGAAGGCTTTCATCAGGATCCGGCGTGCCTTGGGCCGGAATCACCGTTCCGAGAAAGCGCTTCTCCTCGGTCGAGTGAAACTGCGGATACGACTGCATCGGCAACACGTCCCGGTTCGGATCTCTAGGCGGATTCGAGTAGCCGTAAAAGCGTCCGTTCTGTTTGTCCGGACCAGCCCAGCTAAAGCCCGTAAATACGTGCGATAACCCTATGATGTCTTCGTTAGTATAGGTCTCGACCGGCTGCCCGCCGACCAGGATCGGCGTCCCATTCTGATTCAGCTCGTACAGACCGATCGAAAAAAGTTGCATCACTTCACGCGCGAAATTTTGATCCGGCACACGATTGCCGGACGCCTTCTGATTGCGCAAATGAGAGAGATAGATCCCCATCATTGGATGCAACGCGACCTGTTCGAGAATGTTACGGTAGTTGCCGAACGCTTCCCTACCCAGCATATCCAGATATGAAGCGACGCCACGCTCGTACCCGCCAACTTCACTGTCACGCTGCGAGATCACACAGATTTGCGATAGCGCAAACGCGACCTTTTGTCGCAGCTGGTCGGGACCGGTTGCCGCCTGTTTCCAGAAAGTGTGCATCACATGAGACTGGTTGGGATCGGTTCCTGAGGCAGAGACTCTCTCGATATAGGCCCGATGCGCGTTGCGCGGGGTCATCGCAAACTGCCGTTGCAACCATCCCTCGTAGTCGTAACGCTGCACATCCCTGATTGAACTGTCGTCAGCGCCGAAACCCGCTTGCGCAAGAAAGCGCGCCGCCTCCGCCTCGGTCGTTAAGGCAACGAACGGTCCCTCGTTTTCCTCCTGGGAAGTTTCCGTTTCCTCTGTGCTGCCGCCACATGCTGCAAGCACCAGGGCGACAAAGGCCGCCGCGACAGTCGCGCGCCAATCAATCTGAAAATCCGGATCAGCGGAAATTCGCTTTGCAGAAGCGCTGCGAACTGAGAACAACCCCGTACGCATTCATCACTCCTTGAGTGTCTATTAAGCGATCGATTTCGCTTACACACGAGAAATTTTTTCATCCGCGATGCAAGCGACACCAAAAAAAGTATAGACACGAAAGAGCGGAATTTTCCGTGTTGGAGTAAAAAATTTAGTTTTGAAAAAACATTCACTTCATGCCGGTGTCGTTATACAGCGACAAGAGTTTTCATCGTTGTCGTCAGAACACGTCAGAAATTTCGCGACTACACAGATCGCATGAAGTATGACAGCGCGGGATTACCGGGCGATGCGTTTGCAATCACACCACCCTCATGGCAACGCATTTGGCTCTACAGGCCGGGTGACTTGCGCTATATCCAATCGAGGCTCGGATGCCGCGTATGCCAGTCTGTGGCGTTCTGAAAGGCGCGAGCAACACGTAGCACCGTCTCTTCACCGAAGGATTTACCGTAGATCATCAAGCCAACCGGCAAGCCCGCCTTGGTGAATCCGCACGGGACGGTCACCGCGCTCAGGTTGAGGATGTTGCCGATCGCGGTATTGCGAAGGCACTGCAGGTTAGTCCGGGAGTATCTTTCGATATCCTCCGCCACGCCGGTGACCGGTTGCGCCGGAATCATCACAGTCGGACACAACAGCGCGTCGACATCGGCCAGTGCCACATTTGTGTCTGCCCGCAACGCGGTCCACGAGAGTTCGGTTTGCAGATATTCATGCGCGGGAACGTCGCGTCCCTTGAGCATGCGATATGCCACAATTGCATCGAGCTCGTCAAAATGCTCATCGAGCAGCTTGCGATTGAGCGTATAGGCTTCGGCGGCAATCACCAGGCCTTTCGGATTCAGCTCCATCGCTTTCCGCGCCTGCGAAAACGCCAGCGACCCGACTTGCGCTCCGAGATCCCTGAAAACGTCGCCGGTCGCACGCACGCACGCTGCCACTTCCTCGTCAGCGTCGTCAAAGAACACGTCCTCCGCGAAAGCCAGTCGCAAACCGCGAACGCCAGCATCAATTGGCGACACCGCCAGCAGTTCGCGGTATTCGCGTGTGCTTTCATCATCGGCGTCCGGCCCGGCAATCGCCTCATAGACCAGTGCTGCATCTTCAGCGCAGCGCGTGAGCGGCCCAACTGTATCGAGGCTCCAACTCAACGGGTACACATCGGCACGGCTGATTTGCCCAACCGTGGTTTTCAAACCAGAAACACCGCACAGCGCGGCCGGGATCCGCACTGATCCACCAGTATCGCTGCCGAGCGCCATCGGTGCCATGCCACTGGCAACCGCAACCGCAGATCCACTACTCGACCCACCCGGCAAATGCGGCTCGCGATTCCATGGGTTATGCGGCGTGCCGTGCTGGGTATTGATGCCCGCGCCGCCGTAGGCAAGTTGCACCGTGATGGTTTTTCCCAGCAAGACCGCACCGGCGTCATTGAGCTTGCGTACCACCATGCAATCACGCCGGGCAATATTCGATTCCAGCAACGGCGATCCGGCGGTGGTTGGCACGCCGGCAACGTCGTACAGGTCTTTTACCGCGTAGGGTATGCCATGCAACGGGCCACGATCGATTCCAACCGCCATCTCTGCTTCCGCCGCACGGGCCTGCGCCATCGCCCGTTCGCCCGTCACGCATTTGAACGCACCCAACTTGCCGTTGAGATCGGTAATCCGCTTCAGATATTGTTCCGCCAGTGCTGTAGGCGTTACCGAGCCATCACGCAATGCGCGACCAAGCTCGACGATGGTCGCATACGGGCCGGACGCGCTCATTCGTGACTCCTTGTTTTCAGTGCTTCAAGCAGAGAAAGCTGTCGCACCGATTCTGCTCGCACGTACAGCCTGTTCCTTACCTCGGGCACGTAGTCTAGCAGGACTGCATCGCTCCGGAATTTGCGACCACAGGCGTATTGATTACGCGGCAACTGGATTCGGCCTGTTCCGATCACACCCGCTTGCCTGTTCGCCGCACCCAATGCGCCGCGCCCGCTGGCGCGGGCACTGATCATGCTCGAAACAAACCCCATGGGAATCGTG
>JASFUE010000240.1:0-5109 GCA_050050435.1 Burkholderiales bacterium
TGCGGCAATTTCACGACAGTGGCTTCATCACTGCTTTCTGGTAGCAGGGGCGCTCGCTCAAGGTTTCGAACCAGCGTTTCAGTGCTGGATAGTCGGGCCGCTCGACGGGCAGTGACATCCACCGCCACACAGCGCAGCCCATCGGGATATCTCCCATCGAAAATTGCTCACCGGCAATATAGGGGCGACCGGACAGGGACAGGTGCGCATCGAGGTAACCAAACAGTTCGGCGCTTCTGGCGCGAGAGCGTTCCATTGCATCGGCGTCGCGTTTTTCCGGCGCCGTGCGTACCAGGTTCCAGAAGAGGTCGCGGAAGGCCGGCCAGAACATGGTAGCCGACCAATCCATCCAGCGGTCAGCTTCGAAACGCGCTGCCGGATCGACCGGCCACAGCGTGCCCTGACCGTGCTTGTTTGCGAGGTAACGCACGATGGCGTTGGATTCCCACATCACCAGGCCATCGACTTCGACCGTAGGTACCAGTCCGTTGGGATTGAGGGCGCGATAAGCGGGTGTGTCGACGATACCGAACTGCCCGCCGGCATCGACGCGTTGGTAGGCGATGTCCAGTTCTTCGCATGCCCACAGCACCTTCTCGACATTGACTGAATTTTCACGGCCCCAGATCTTCATCGTCGTTATCCCGGTTGACCGCTTTTCAGTTCGTTCAGGGTGGCGTCGATGAGCCGCCTGGAAATGCTGATGGGACTGGGCAGTTTTTCCGGCAACCGGTCGATGCTGAACCAGCCGGCAGCCTCTATTTCATCCGGATCGGGCGTGATCTTGCCGCCGGCGTAGTCGGCGTGAAACGCGATCATCAGTGAATGCGGAAAAGGCCACGGCTGGCTCGCGAAATAGCGGATGTTCTCGACTTCGATGCTGACTTCCTCGCGCACTTCGCGCACCAGGGTTTGTTCCAGGGTTTCGCCCGGTTCGGAAAAGCCGGCCAGTGCCGAGTACATGCCAGGCGGGAAATGTGGCGAGCGCGCCAGCAGGAATTCCTGTCCGCGCCGTATCATGACCATCACGGCTGGCGCGATGCGCGGGTAATGCAATTGTGAGCAGGACGGACACACTCTGGAACGTTCGCCTTCCTTGAGCACGGTTGGCGTGCCGCAGCGGCCGCAGAACTGATGCGAGCGGTCCCAGTCGACAATCTGGAACGCGCGCCCCGCCAATGCAAATTCGGTGTCGTCGACTGTGCCGAACAGCGCACGCAACCCCGACCACTGCGTTCCCGGAGGTGGCGTGGTCCCCTCATCGACTTCCGCCGCGAAACAGTGCTGGCCCGCAAGACTGCCAAGATATTGCTCGCGCAACGCAGTCAGCCCCAATTCGCGCAACTCGCGTATGGCGGGAATCCGTGCCCCGCTATCGTCGCGCAGTACCAGGATCTGGTTACCCATATAGACGAACCACAGGGCGGCGTCTTCGAGTTTGCCCGGCGCAGTGTAAGAGGTTATGAAATCGGTTGGTGCGGCAAGGATCATCATGGGCAATTACGGGGCAGCCGCAGCGCGGCCCCGACCCCGCGATCGACAGCGAAACTGTCGCCCGGGCGGGCGGCTGCCGTTGGTTCAGCGTTTCTTCTTTGGCATGTACAAATCGGTGATCGAGCCTTCGGCAATTTCGGCCGCAAAGAAAACCGTCTCGGACAGGGTCGGGTGCGGATGAATGGTAAGGCCGATATCCTCGGCATCGGCACCCATCTCCAGTGCCAGCACTGTTTCGGCAATCAGTTCTCCGGCATTGGGTCCGACCATGCCGGCACCGAGCAAGCGCTTGGTGTCCTTGTCGAACAACAGCTTGGTCGTGCCTTCATCGCGCGCTGTTGCCAGTGCGCGTCCACTTGCCGCCCACGGGAATACCGCTTTCTCCACGATGATGCCTTCTGCCTTGGCCTGTGTTTCAGTCAGGCCCATCCAGGCGATTTCGGGGTCGGTATAGGCGACTGAAGGAATGGTGCGCGCGTCGAATGCGGCTTTGTGCCCGGCGATGATTTCGGCGGCGAGCTTGCCCTCATGAGTCGCCTTGTGCGCCAGCATCGGTTCGCCAACGATATCGCCGATAGCGTAGATATTCGCGACATTGGTGCGCATCTGCTTGTCGACGGGAATGAAGCCACGATCATTCACGGTGACGCCTGCGGTTTCGGCGCCGATGTTATCGCCATTTGGCCGGCGGCCAACAGCGAGCAGTACGTGGTCATAGACTTGTGGATCAGGCGCACCGTCTCCCTCGAATGTTGCTTTCAGGCCGTTTTTCTGCGCGCTGAGCGAGCTGACCTTGGTCTTGACGTAGATACCTTCGTAGCGCTTTTCGAGGCGTTTGTGCAGTGGCCTGATCAGGTCGCGGTCGGCGCCGGGAATCAGACCATCGGCCAGTTCGACGACGGAAATCTTGGTGCCGAGCGCGTCATACACCGTTGCCATCTCCAGACCGATGATGCCGCCTCCGATTACGAGCATGCGCTTGGGCATTTCGGTGAGTTTCAGCGCATCGGTTGAATCCATCAGCCGCGAGTCGTCATAGGGAAAACCGGGAATACGCGCGACCGCCGACCCGGCGGCAATGATTGCCGAGTCGAACGAGACTTTCTTCACGCCATCGCCGGTTTGCACTTCGATCATGTGAGGGGAGACGAACTTGCCGGTGCCGTGGACGACTTGTACCTTGCGTTGCTTGGCAAGACCGGCAAGCCCTCGCGTCAGGCGCTCGACCACGCCGTTCTTCCAGCCGCGAAGTTTATCGATCTCGATTTTCGGCTTGGCAAACGAGACTCCGAACTCGCTCATTTCCTCGGCTTCCGAAATCACCCGTGCGGCGTGAAGCAGGGCTTTCGAGGGAATGCAGCCAACGTTCAGGCAGACGCCGCCGAGCGAGTCGTAGCGTTCGATCAGCACCACGTCCAGGCCCAGGTCCGCAGCCCTGAAGGCGGCGGTGTAACCGCCGGGGCCCGAGCCGAGCACCACGACCTGGCCGTGAATGTCGCCCTTGTCTCCTTCGGCCAGTGGTGCGGCTGCCGGCGCTTGTGCCGGTGCCGCCTGTTGCTCGCTCGCAGCTGGTTGCGGCGGTGGCGTGGCTGCTGCAGGCGCGGCGGCAGCGGCTTTCGATTCGGGCGCAGCTTGTGCCGTTTCGCCCGCCGATTCGAGGGTCAGGATCAGGCTGCCTTCGGAGACCTTGTCATCCACCTTGACCTTGAGTTCCTTGACAGTGCCCGCCTGTGGCGAAGGCACGTCCATGGTGGCTTTGTCGGATTCGAGCGTGACCAGCGAGTCTTCTTTTTCAACCTGATCGCCCGGTTTGACGAGAATTTCGATGACGGGGACGTCCTTGAAATCGCCGATGTCCGGGACTTTGACCTCAATCAGTGGCATATCGTGTGTTCTTCTAGCGCTAGTTAATCAAAATTCAGACAACGGGTGCGTTCGCGCGTGACCAAATCGTTGCCGGCCTGACAGTGTACCCGCCGAAGTCCGCAGGTTGAACATGCAATTGCGCACGTTGCGAATTGCTACAGGCGGCGGGACTGTTTGTTAGCTCGCTGATACAGGCAACCGGGGAGACGGCAGCGTCAGGTGCGGACGTGACCGTCGCCCAGCACGATCCATTTCAGCGACGTCAGCCCTTCGAGCCCGACCGGTCCACGAGCATGCAGCTTGTCGGTCGAGATGCCGATCTCGGCGCCGAGACCATATTCAAAGCCGTCGGCAAACCGCGTCGAGGCGTTAACCATCACCGAACTTGAATCGACTTCGCGCAGAAACCGCCGTGCTCGCGTCCAGTCTTCGGTGACTATGGTATCGGTATGCTGGGATCCGTATTGGGTAATATGATCGATCGCCTGATCGATGTCATCGACGATGCGAATCGACAGGATCGGCGCAAGGTATTCTTCGTACCAGTCCTGGTCGCTCGCTGTGTTGATGGTACCAACCAGTTCACGCGCCTGCCCGTCACCACGCAGTTCCACGCCCTTGTCGGTGTAGATCTTTGCCAGCTGCGGCAATACCGAGGGTGCGACCGCGCGGTGTATCAGCAGCGTTTCCATCGTGTTGCAGGTGCCATAGCGCTGGGTCTTGGCGTTGTCGGCAATGCGAATGGCCTTCTCCGTGTCTGCGCCTTCGTCGATGTAGACATGACAGACGCCGTGCAGGTGTTTCAGCACCGGGATGCGCGCGTCGTTGCTGACGCGTTCGATCAGACCCTTGCCTCCGCGCGGAACGATAATGTCAACGTACTCCGTCAGTGTGATCAGCTCGCCGACCGCTGCCCGGTCGGTAGTTTCGACAACCTGTACTGCATGCTCGGGCAAGCCCGCTGCGCGCAAGCCTTCATGTACGCACGCGCCGATGGCCTGATTGGAATGAATCGCTTCCGAGCCGCCGCGCAGTATGGCGGCATTGCCTGACTTCAGGCACAGGCCCGCCGCATCGGCAGTGACGTTGGGTCGTGACTCATAGATGATACCGATCACCCCGAGCGGAACGCGCATGTGCCCGACCTGTATTCCGGTGGGGCGATAGCGCATATTGGTGATTTCGCCAACCGGGTCGGGAAGTTGCGCGATCTGGCGCAAACCATCAGCCATGGCGGCGATGCGTTTGTCGTTCAGTGTAAGCCGGTCGACCATGGCGGAATCGAGTCCCCTGCCCCTGGCTGCTGCCACGTCCTTCTGATTGGCCTGCAGCAACTGGTCCTTGTTGCGTTCGATGGCTTCGGCGATGGTAAGGAGCGCGAGGTCCTTGGCGCGCGTCTCGGCCCGCGCAAGCTCCCGCGACGCTGCGCGTGCTGCACGGCCTACGCTGACAATGTAAGACTGGATATCCATGAAAATCGCACCCGGATCAATGGCGCGATTCTACCGCTATTCCAAGAACCGGGCCTGATGCAGACTACTTGTGGAAAGTGTAGCGAACGGTCCGAGTGCAAGGAGCCGGGCAGCGCACGACGAGACATATTCGGAGCAGATAGGCGAGGAGTAAGCGGGCACGCGACATAGCAATCGGGGTGCGCAGTAGCTTTCCCATCAGGCCTGGGGCATGAGCGACATGCCCAGATCAAGCAAGGCGTCCCAGATATCGCCACGGGCCAGGCCCTTGGCCATT
>JASFUE010000241.1:0-5109 GCA_050050435.1 Burkholderiales bacterium
ACGGTCCCGATGCAGCTCGCCCAGGGCGCAAGAAAAGTTATTGTATTCAATAAGATAGATCTAACAATGGCAAAGCCGCAAGTCGTCAGCGAGGGCGAAGTCGAGACGGTCTGGCTGTCCGCGAAGTCGGGTGAAGGGATGGAACTCCTGGGCGAAACCCTGCTTCGTATCAGTGGCCGCACAGTCACGGATGAGGTGCCGTTCATGGCAAGGGAGCGCCACATCGTGGCGCTTGGGCACGCGGCAGCACACGTGGAGCAAGCCAGTAAAGAAACCGGGCAGCTCGAGTTGTGCGCTGAGGAATTGCGCCTGGCCCAACGCGCACTCGGCGAAATCACCGGCGAGTTTTCCGCGGATGACTTGCTTGGTGAGATCTTTTCGCGGTTCTGCATCGGCAAATAACCGCTCCCCAATCGCCGCCGGGAGTGACTGAAACTGGTAGCGGTACGCGCGCTTGGCGCAATGTTTCACGTGAAACATTGCCGTCCGTAGGGCATCATTGATTTGACGATGTTTCACGTGAAACATCGAGGATCGCAGGGACACAGCCTGATCCTTTCCGGTATGATTGCGCGCTCCCAAGAGGGCATCATGTTCTATCCCAAAGAGTTCGATATTGTCGTTATTGGCGGCGGGCATGCCGGTACCGAGGCTGCGCTGGCTGCGGCCAGAGCCGGGTGCGAGACCCTGTTGTTGACGCACAGTATCGAAACACTGGGCCAGATGTCCTGCAATCCGTCGATCGGCGGCATTGGAAAAGGCCACCTGGTGAAGGAGATCGATGCGCTGGGCGGCGCGATGGCACAGGCGATTGACGAAGCAGGGATCCAGTTCCGCATTCTCAATGCCAGCAAAGGCCCGGCGGTCCGGGCGACGCGAGCCCAGGCAGACCGCGTGCTGTATCGACAGGCGATCCGCTTACGCCTTGAAAACGAACCTAGATTGACATTGTTTCAGCAGGCTGCTGACGATCTGCTGGTACGGGGCGACCGGGTCGTGGGGGTCGTGACCCAGATCGGCCTGCGTTTTCGTGCGCGTGCGGTCGTTCTGACTGCCGGAACCTTCTTGTCCGGGCGTGTTCACGTCGGTCTGGAAAACTATCAGGCCGGGCGTGCCGGTGATCCGCCATCATTGAGCCTGGCGCAGCGGCTTCGCGAGCTGAAATTGCCGGTTGGCCGACTCAAGACGGGTACGCCACCACGGCTGGACGGGCGCACGATTGAATTCTCGGTCATGGAAGAGCAGCCAGGTGACCAGCCGGTGCCGGTGTTCTCTTATCTGGGTCATCGCGACCAGCATCCGCGCCAGGTCTCTTGCTGGATTACCCATACCAATGAAAGGACTCATGAGGTTATTCGTGGTGGTCTGGACCGATCACCGATGTACTCGGGTGTGATCGAGGGGGTAGGCCCGCGCTATTGTCCGTCCATCGAAGACAAGGTCGTTCGCTTTGCCCACAAGTCGTCGCACCAGATTTTTCTCGAGCCCGAGGGGCTGAATACCAACGAGGTCTACCCGAACGGCATTTCAACCAGTTTGCCGTTCGATGTTCAGCTTGAAATCATTCACTCGATCAAGGGCTTGGAGAACGCAAATATTCTCCGGCCGGGTTATGCCATCGAGTACGATTATTTCGACCCGCGTGGTTTGAAGTCGTCGCTGGAAACGAAGGCGATCGAAGGGTTGTTTTTTGCCGGCCAGATCAATGGCACCACCGGCTACGAGGAAGCAGCCGCGCAGGGCTTGTTGGCTGGTATCAATGCAGCGCTGCGGGTCCAGGGCAAACCGGCGTGGACGCCACGCCGTGACGAAGCCTACCTGGGCGTGCTGGTCGATGACCTGGTGACGCGCGGTGTAACCGAACCGTACCGCATGTTTACGAGCCGGGCCGAATACCGCCTCAGTTTGCGCGAGGACAATGCTGATTTCCGCCTGACCGAGGCCGGGCGAAAGCTTGGTCTGGTCGACGATCGCCGTTGGGAAATATTCCAGCGCAAGCGCGATGCGGTGTCATCGGAACTGCAGCGGCTCGACAAGGTGATGGTGGACCCGCGGCGGGTTGAAGAACGATCCCTGGTAGCGGCCATAGGTCAGACGCTGGAGCACGAATACACGGCCCTGCAACTGCTGCGCCGCCCTGAGGTCCGCTATCGCCGGCTGATGGCGCTGAATGGCGTCGGGCCGGGACTCGAAGATGACCAGGCAGCCGAACAGGTCGAAATCCAGACCAAGTACAAGGGCTACATCGACCGTCAGCGTGACGAGGCGGCTCGTCTCGAGCAGGTCGAGTCGGTGCGCATTCCGGACGATGTTGACTACGCGCAGGTGCGCGGCTTGTCAGCGGAAGTGCGGCAGAAACTGACTGCGCACCGGCCGGAGACGCTGGGCCAGGCAAGCCGGATCTCCGGAATTACGCCGGCGGCGATTTCGTTACTGCTGGTTCACCTCAAACGCAATGCGCAAGGCCTTGCCTCCGAAGCCGTTCGGCGAGTTCAGGGAGGCTGTGCTTGAGACAGTGGGGTATTGCCGAACATGCGGCGGCGATGGGGTTGCACCTGCCGGCAGCGGCGCCGGATCAATTTGCCGCGCTGCTGCAATTGCTGGGCAAGTGGAATCGTGTCTACAATCTGACCGCGCTGCGGGACGAACAAGAGTTAGTAAGTCATCACTTAATAGATTCATTAAGTGTGGTAACGCTTCTTCCGGCTGGCCGGCTGATCGATGTGGGCTCGGGCGGCGGCTTTCCCGGCATCCCGATCGCGGTCGCCGAGCCGGCTCGGGAGGTCGTGCTACTGGACAGCAACAGCAAGAAAACAGCGTTTTTGCGCCAGGCAGTGGCCGAACTGGGATTACCCAATGTTTCCGTGCAAGCGCAGCGCGTAGAGGATTACCAGCCGCAGCGCCGTTTTGATGTGGTGATCTCGCGCGCCTTTTCCGATTTGCGGTCGTTTCTCGAACTGGCGGGACACTTGTGCAATGAGAATGGCCGGTTAGTCGCGATGAAAGGCGTTTACCCCGAAACTGAACTGGACTGCCTGCCGCCGGGTTGCGTGGAAAAAGTGGTGCGACTCGAAGTTCCGATGCTCGATGAGCAGCGTCACGTCGTTTTTCTTCATCCGATCAGAGCGGAGGTCAGTTAGCGCATGGCACGCATTCTTGCGGTAGCGAACCAGAAAGGCGGCGTTGGCAAGACCACGACGTCAATCAATCTTGCGGCCAGCCTGTCCGGGGCGGGCAAGCGCGTCTTGCTGGTCGACCTTGATCCGCAAGGCAACGCCACCATGGGCAGCGGGGTCGACAAGCGCTCTTCACGCGCCACTGTCTATGAAGTGTTGCTGGGCGAGCGTGACATTCGCTCGGCACGCATCCATTGCAAGCAAGGCGGATTCGACCTGGTGCCGGCCAATCAGGAACTGGCCGGGGCCGAAGTGGAACTGGTCGGCATGGAGCATCGCGAAGTGCGTCTGAAACAGGCGCTTGCCGAGATCGAAGCCGAATATGATTACATTCTCGTCGACTGTCCGCCGGCGCTGAATCTGCTGACCGTCAACGGACTAACGGCTGCGCAGGCGGTGATGATTCCGATGCAATGTGAATACTATGCACTCGAGGGTCTGAGTGACCTGGTTCAGACGATCAAGAAAGTACGTGCTCACCTCAATCCGGGCCTTGAGATCGAGGGCTTGCTGCGTACGATGTACGACCCGCGCAACTCGCTTTCGCAACAGGTTTCGGACCAGTTGCAGAAGCACTTTGGAGACAAGGTCTACCGCACCATCATTCCACGCAATGTGCGTCTGGCCGAGGCACCCAGTCACGGCATTCCGGCCATTCACTTCGACAAGAGCTCAAAGGGCGCGATTGCCTATCTGTCTCTGGCCGACGAAATCCTGCGCCAGCTGGCGCCGACTCAATAGCAACAGGAAGAATAATCCCGATGGCAAAACTCAAGGGACTGGGCCGCGGGCTGGATGCTCTGCTGGCTACAGAAGAGGAAGACACTCCGGCAACCAGCGGCACACTGCGCACGCTCGCCACCGGGCAACTGCGCCCCGGCCGATACCAGCCGCGTACCCGTATGGACGAGGCATCGATCGCCGAACTGGCTGAATCGATCAAGGCGCAAGGGGTGCTGCAACCGATCCTGGTACGTTCGATTGGTGACGGCTATGAAATCATTGCCGGCGAGCGGCGCTGGCGCGCTGCCCAGTCCGCGGGCCTGAACGAGGTGCCGGTGGTGGTGCGTGACGTTGATGACAACGCTGCGCTGGCCATAGCCCTGATCGAAAATATTCAACGTGAAAATCTCAATCCACTGGAAGAAGCAACGGGCATCCAACGGCTCATTGATGAATTCGAGATGACTCACGACGCGGTCGGCAAAGCCGTTGGCCGCTCGCGCAGCGCCGTCACCAATCTGTTGCGCCTGCTGTCGCTGGAAGAACCGGTGCAAGCGCTGTTGATGAACGGCAAACTGGACATGGGGCATGCCCGCGCGTTGCTGACTGTGTCCGGCAAGCGCCAGTTCGAACTTGCCCAACGTATTGTCGCGCTGGGTCTTTCAGTGCGCGAGGCCGAGCAATTGGTGAGCACGAACGCGCCTACCCGCAAAGCGCCGCGCCCGAGCGCCCGCAAGGACAGGGATATCGTGGCGCTCGAGGAAGAACTGGCTGAAACGCTAGGAGCGGCGGTCACTATCCGGCATCGCAAAAGTGGCCGTGGAACCCTGTCAATCGACTACGCCGGCCTGGACCAGCTCGATGCCATTCTGGCGCGGTTGAGGCGGTGAATGGCGGTTACAGCAAACCGTCGTTCGTGCGTTGACAGTGTTTCGTTAAGCCAATAAAATCTCGGCCTTTTTGTGGCTATGCTGCGGCCGCACAAGGAGACCTCCACCTGGCGCCGGGATCCAGATTCATGATTCGCGGGCTGATTTCGGTACTGGGACTCCAGTTACTGGTCGTTTGCGCAGTTACATTGCTATTTGTGTTCGCTTCCGGCTTTGAGGCCGCGAGGTCGGCGGCCGTCGGTGGCGCGATTGCATTTATTCCAGGCGCGTTTTACGCGTGGCGGCTGGTTGTTTCCCGGAAGGCAGCTCCGAACAGTCTG
>JASFUE010000242.1:0-5107 GCA_050050435.1 Burkholderiales bacterium
AAACGGCTTGGTCAGGTAGTCATCGCCACCTTTCTCCAGTCCGCTGACCTTGTCCTGCCAGCTTGCGCGCGCAGTCAGGATCAGTACCGGGAGGCGGCTGCCGTCGGCGCGCAACCGGGTGATGACGTCAAGCCCGGATAACCCGGGGAGACCAAGATCGACAATCGCTGCATCAAACGGATATTCCGAGGCCAGATAGTAGGCTTCCTTGCCGTCGCCCGTTGCGTCCACGGCATAGCCGAGCGTCTTCAGCTCACTGCAGATCTGTTGCTGCAGCACCGGTTCATCTTCAACCACCAGTATTCGCATGTCAGGTAAGGCGGACCCGTGCTATCGAATCTCGCCGGTTTGGGCATCGACCCGATAGATGCGAACCTCTCCTTGCGGAGTCAGCACCTTGATGCGGTAATGGGTGCCCTGATCTTTCGCATCCAGAACACGTCCGCCGGTTTGCTGGCGCACACGGTTGACTGCATCGCGCATCGATACAGGGCGCTCGGCTACCCTGAGGAATGAATCCGCAGGGTAGCGGGCGCCTGGAGCTGGATAAGCGGCGAACGTCGTCGCACATCCCAATGTTGTCGAGAGCACTACAGCGACCAGCATCGGAAAAGTTCGTTTTGCCATGATTGTCAGTTCCCGTGGCACAGGGTCTGATCATCTCCGATGCGGGTACGGGCTGCAAGCCAGGATCGGCTTCGCGGCCAGTACCGGTCACCGATCCCATTTTCCGCCGGCGTCGTGAGCACTGTCAGCCGGTTCGACAGCGACACGAACACGCAGCCGACGTCCCGGATCATAGGGCAGGATCGCCGTTTGCACTTGCCCGCGGTAGCGGTAGACCACGCGGTAGCCCGTTAACCGGCTTTCCCAGTGATCGACCAGCTCGCAGCGTGAGACTTCCCGCTCGTAATGCCTGTTGCGATTGCGTGCCGACAACCGATCGCCAACAATAGCTCCGATGGCAGCACCGGCCGCCGATGAGGCCACGCGGCCATTGCCTTTACCCACCTGGGCGCCCAGAACGCCACCGGCGATGCCACCGATCAGCGGACCTGCCAGCGAACCGCGCCGGTGCTCATGTTCGGGGACATATTCGCTCACGCACTCTTTTGTCGGCACATTGACTTCTTCGTATTGCGGTGTTGCGTCGATTACGTGCGCATAATCCTCGAAAACGTGGTTTGCCTGGGCCACCGAAGTTGAGCAGGCAAGCGTGATCAGAGTTGCGATAGAAATTGTTTTTTTCATGATCGGATTCCTTTGTTCGAAAATGCCGGGGGACGCCCTGCATAACCGGCGCCACGCGCGCGGTGCGTAACGGCGATGTGCGTAATGACGTCCCCCGGGCAGCCTCAGAAGTGGCCGTGAAGAATGATGCTCAGGTTATTGACTGGCTTGCGCCGGTGATCATGTCGTACATGCCGTTTGTAAGAGCGGTGCGGCGCGGCCCGCTTGGCATAGTGAGAATGGTGACGGTGCTTTGACCAGCCGCGGGCATGGCGATGTCCTTTGTTCCATCTCGGGCCATGCCCTTTGTGCCACTTCGGGCCGTGCCCCCTGGCATGACGTTCGGGCCCGCGATAGACGCGGTCCTTGCGTGCCTGATTGCCCTTCCAGTGGGGCTGGTGCCCCTGTTCGGCGCGGGCGCGGTCGTGCCGGCCATTATGTCCGGGCCCGGCCAACGCGAGGGTGCTGCTGCCCACTAGTGCGGCGCCCAGAATCAGTGCAAACAGTTTGGTTTTCATGGTGACTCTCCTTTTGCAAAAATGACCAGGACCGTCCTGGTTGAGTGCAGACTACGCGGGGGATGCTGAACCCATGCTGAACGACAAAACGACACAATATCAAACAGTTGGATTACCCCTGACGGCCAAATCGGCCGGCCCGGGCGGTTTTTGAGGCAAACCTCCGCTGTGGGCGGGCTCTGGAGGGACGTTTCGCGACCGGAATCAGTCAGGAAAAGGAGCCGGACTTCGACAGCCGGTTTGTCTTCTGGTAGAAATGCTCGCCGCGCCGGGTCGTTCGCCGCTCAGCAGTCTTTGGTGCACCCGTTCTGCGCGCAATGCAGAATTGCGCGGTAATATTCGTGCCGCACCCGTTTTTTACTGCGATCTTGCGCCTGACCAGTACGGCTTCAGGGCGCGACCAGCAAGGAATTGCAAAACATGAATAATCGCCAGGTCAGACTCAAGTCCCGCCCCAGTGGCATACCGCAGGCGGAACACTTTGAAATCGTCGACGCCGATGTGCCCGACCTGGCACAAGGCCAGGTATTGGTCCGCAATATTTATCTATCGGTCGATCCGGCGATGCGTGGCTGGATCGTCGACAAGGTCGGTTACTCGAAACCGGTTGGCATTGGTGAAGTCATGCGATCGTTTGCCAGCGGGCGGGTCGAAGCCTCGCAACATCCCGATTACGCCGTCGGTGATCTAGTTACCGGCATGTTTGGCTGGCAGGACTATGCGGTGGTGGAGGCACCGGCAATCGAGCGCAAGATTGCCGAAACCGATTTACCCTTGTCGACTTCGCTGGGCGTGCTAGGGCTCAATGGTGTTACCGCCTATTTCGGCCTGCTCGAAATTGGTCTGCCTGTTTCCGGCGAAACAGTCGTTGTTTCCACTGCAGCCGGTGCGGTGGGCTCATGTGTCGGGCAGATTGCCAAAGCAATTGGCTGCCGCACCGTTGGGATTGCCGGCGGTGCGGTCAAGACCCGGCTGTGCCGGAAGGAATTCGGTTTTGACGCGGTGATCGACTACAAGTCCGATGATCTCGATGCGGAGTTGGCGCAAGCCTGTCCGGAC
The DNA here is from genome assembly GCA_050050435.1 of Burkholderiales bacterium. GTDB lineage: Bacteria > Pseudomonadota > Gammaproteobacteria > Burkholderiales > Eutrophovitaceae > SG8-40. The sequence continues at coordinate 2,808 of JASFUE010000242.1, forward strand.
GGTGTTGATGTGTACTTTGACAATACCGCCGGCGCGATCAGCGATGCTGTGATGAAACAGTTGCATATCGGAGCGCGGGTCGTGATCTGCGGCACAGCATCCGTATCGAGTTGGGATCCGATACCATCCGGGCCGCGGGTAGAGCGTCACCTGTTAGTCAAGCGGGCACGCATGCAGGGATTTGTCGTACTCGATTACGCGGACCGTTATGGTGAAGCCCGCGAAAAACTGGCTCAATGGGTGCGCAGCGGCGAAATTCGCTACCGCGAAGATATCCTTGATGGCATCGAGCATGCCCCCGATGCGATCGCTGGTCTGTACCGTGGTGAAAATCTGGGAAAGCGCCTGATTCGTCTGACAGCTTGTTGAACTAGCCACTGCGTAATTTCAATAAAGTTGCTACGCAGCTTCAGAAATCAGCTACGCCGTGCGATTGCTCTATAGCGTGCTCGCTACGGCTTGCCAGCTAACTGGTCACCTGGCACAGTGGCTTTGCCGCGCAGGCTATTTTCTCTGTTTGGCCCAGCTGTCGCGCAATGTGACGGTTCGATTGAACACCGGCATCTGGTTGGCGGTCTCCACCGAGTCGGCCGTGAAATAGCCGTGGCGCTCGAACTGAAACCGGTCGTTGGCGGTTGCGTTGCCGAGTAATGGCTCAACGCGGGCATCGATTGTGGTTTTCGAGTCCGGATTCAGGTCTTCCAGAAAGTCGTGCTCACGTCCGGGATGTTCGGCGAGGAATAAGCGGTCATAAAGGTGTACCCGCGCAGTGGCGGCATTGCGTGCGCACAACCAATGAATATTGCCTTTCACCTTGTAGTTGTTCGCTCCAGCAGTGCCCGATCGTGAATCGGGAAAGTAATCGCAATGCACGGCTGTTACATTACCGTCGGCATCCTTATCGCAGCCGGTGCACTTCACAACGTATCCATAACGCAGACGAACAGTATTGCCCGGAAACAGCCGGAAGTAGCCTTTCGGCGGGTTTTCGGCGAAATCACCTCGTTCGATCCACAGCTCTCCGGAAAGCGGTAGTTCCCGTGTTCCCCATTCCGGCTTTTGCGGATGATTCGGTACGCTGCAGTTTTCCTGTTGGCCCGCCGGATAGTTGTCGATAATCAACTTGAGCGGTTCGAGTACGGCAATGCGGCGCGGAGCCGATTCGTTAAGCACTTCGCGCATGCAGTCTTCCAGTATCGAGTAATCGATCCACGAGTCCGCCTTCGATACGCCGATGCGCTCGGCGAATAATCTGAATCCTTCGGGCGTATAGCCGCGCCGCCGCGCGCCAACAAGGGTTGGCATGCGCGGATCGTCCCAGCCGCTGACATGTTCCTCGGTTACGAGCTGTATCAGTCTGCGTTTGGATAACACGACATAGGTGAGATTGAGCCGGGAAAATTCGTACTGATGTGGAAGCGGATGACTGAGTACGCCAAAGTCAGCCAATTTTTCAAGTATCCAGTTATACAGCGGCCGGTGGTCTTCGAATTCCAGCGTGCAGATCGAGTGCGTAATGTTCTCGAGCGCGTCTGAAATGCAGTGCGTGTAGTCATACATCGGATACACGCACCACTTGTCGCCGCTGCGGTGATGGTGCGCGTGGCGGATCCGGTAAATCACGGGATCGCGCATATTGATGTTCGGTGATGCCATGTCGATTTTCAGTCGCAGCGAGAGCGAGCCGTCCGGGTGCAACCCGTCGCGCATTTCGTGAAATCGCTTGAGATTCTGCTCGCTCGAACTATCGCGATCCGGACTGTTGCGGCCCGGCTCGGTCAGTGTGCCCCGGTACTCGCGGATCTGATCCGGCGTGAGTGAATCAACGTAGGCCAGTCCATGCTCTATGAACATCTCTGCAAAACGGTACATGTCATCAAAATAGTCGGAGGCAAAATACAAATGCTCGTGCCAGTCAAAGCCGAGCCACTTTACGCTTTCGATAATGGTGTCGACATACTCGATGTTTTCCGTGACCGGGTTGGTATCGTCGAAGCGCAGATGGCACACGCCGCCGTAGTCCAGCGCCAGGCCGAAATTCAGGCAGATTGATTTGGCATGCCCGATATGCAGGTAGCCATTCGGTTCCGGCGGAAACCGGGTACGTATCTTCCAGGGATCGGGCGACGCACCCGCTTGTGCGCTGGCTGGCCCAGGCTTGCCGCCCCATGTGCGCGAGGCATAGGTACCGGACGCGAGATCCGACTCGATGATGTTCCTCAGAAAATTGCTGGTAGAGGCGGGCTGTTTGTCTTTGTCGGTCACAGTGAGGTTGGCGGGCAGGTTCTTGATGACACAGT
>JASFUE010000243.1:0-5078 GCA_050050435.1 Burkholderiales bacterium
GGCCGGGAAGAAGCATGTCTCTGCGTTCGTCCTCGCCGGCGTGTTGGAACCGCTGCCACCATTCGCCGATTTCCATATCGAGTTCACCGCTCTCACAACGCAGAAGCAAAAAATCGAAGCCAGCACGAAAGCGCGGGTTTCCCAACAAGACGAAAGGCCGGCGCCCCGAACGATTAAGCAGGCGTGCCTGCAGGATCCAGATCTCGCGCATGTCGGAACTGAACCTGCGCGGAATGGCGAGGTTGCCCGACTGTTCCTCAATCACATAATCGATCGCTTCGAACAATGCGAGCATGGTGCTCTTGCCGGCGGCTTCTCCCTGGCGCCAGTTTGCCAGCACTTCATGCCACAACAGCGCCGCAAACAGGAATCCAGGCGAGACCGGTTTGTCGTCGGACACGCGTTCGTCGGTACGCTGCAATGCGAGCATGACGAATCGCTGGCCGATCGGTTGTTCGACGATGACGTCGAGCATCGGCAGCAAGCCGCGGTGCAAACCATTGGCTCGTAGTTGCTGCACGCACTGAACCGAGCCTCCGGACAACAGCATTTTGAGCATCTCCTCGAACAGCCTGGACGGCGGGACGCTTTCGAGCAAGCCTGCCAGTTTGGGGATCGGCGAGCGCGTCCTGGTGTCGATTTCCAGGTCGAGCTTCGCAGCCAGGCGCACGGCCCTGAGCATGCGCACCGGATCTTCGCGATAGCGCGCTTCGGGGTCGCCGATGATGCTCAGTTTGCGACTCCTGAGGTCGGTCAACCCGCCACAGTAATCGATGATTTCTTCGCTCGACGGATCGTAGAACAGCGCATTGACGGTGAAGTCGCGGCGTACTGCGTCTTCTTCGCGGGTTCCGAACACATTGTCACGCAAAATACGTCCGTGTTCGTCGGTTGTGCCACGATCGCCGTCCTCACCTGCGTGTTTGCCGCGAAATGTGGACACTTCGACAACGTCGCGCCCGCACAGCACGTGCACCAGTTGAAATCGCCGGCCAATGATGCGCGAGCGCCTGAACAACGCGCGCACGCGCTCGGGCGTGGCGTTGGTGGCCACGTCAAAGTCCTTTGGTTCGTGACCCAGAAGCAGGTCGCGCACGGCACCACCGACAACGTAGGCGTCAAAACCTTCGGCCTGCAGCGTCGACGTTACCCTCCGCGCACAGGCGCTGATCGACTGGCGCGAAACACCATGCCGGGAATGCGCGACCACTTGCGGTGCAACCGGGCGTGAAGGGCCGTTAACAAGCCGCAGTAGCAACTTTCGAATCATTTACTCTGGCGTCCTGTCGCGGTCATTGGTTGATCCAGACCGTGCGATGAAAAGTGGCGGATTATAACTGCGCTTCACTATCCGGGCTCACCGGAAGAAAAACGGATTCGCCGTCTACCGTGCACACCTTAACAGGGAACCCGTAGAGCCTGTGCAGATTGGCCTGCGTCATCATTTCTTTGCGGCTGCCACTGGCATGGCTTCCATCGCCGAACAGCAGCAGCACGTGGTCGCAGTATCGATGAGCCAGCACCAGATCATGCATCACCATCAGGCAGGCGCTATGCCGGTTGCGCGCCTCTCCCCCGATCCATTCCAGAAACGCCATCTGGTGCGCAAGATCGAGTTGTTGCAAGGGTTCATCGCACAGATAGCAAACAGGTTGCTGCGCGAACAAGGCAGCGAGCCGGGCACGCTGACGCTCGCCGCCGGATAGCGAACGGTAGGCGCGAGAGGACAATGCGTCCAGATCCATCACCGACAATGCCCGATCGACGACCTTGCGATCCTGCGCACCGGGACCGAATATCCCCTGCTGGTGGGGATAGCGGCCCAGCGTTGCGTAATCACGCGCACTGCCCCAGTACTCGCGCGTTTCCTCTTGCAGGAGCACACCAAGGTTACGCGCAACCTCACGGCGCGACATGGCGTGCACACTTGCACCGTTAATCGTCACCTGCCCGGCATGCGCCGGGCGCAACCCCGCGAGCACGTGCAGCAACGTTGATTTGCCGGCGCCATTTCGCCCGAGCACCGCCCAGCATTCGCCGGCACCGACGTCCAGATCGAGTGCGCGCACCAACAGGCGCGAGCCTATGCGCACATCGAGCGCTTCAGTTCGCAGCATCGCCCTGCCTTCCCAGCAGTACCAGCAGTACCGGCACGCCAACGAGCGCCGTGAGAATACCGACCGGCAACTGCACCGGCGCCCACGCACTGCGCGCAATCGTATCGGCGATGATGACAAGGCTGCCACCGGATATCGCCGAAAGCGGCACGAGCAGGCGATGGTCGTGGACACCGCCAAGCCGAACCAGGTGCGGCACAATCAACCCGACAAAACCGATGGTTCCTGCGATGAGTACCGCCGCGGCTGTACCCGCCGCGGCGCCCAGATACAACACATACTCGATCCGGCGCGTAGGCACGCCCAGACTCGCCGCCTTGAGCCGTCCGAGCGAGAGCGCATTGAGCGCCGAACCCAGCACGATTGCGAGAACCACCAAAGAACACAACAGCAATGCACCGCCGTAGGGCGGCTCGGCGTAGGTAAGGTCCCCCATCAACCAGAACAGCATGCCCTTGACGGCGAATGACGGCGCCAGTACCAGAACCAGGCTGATCAGCGCATTGAGTCCGGCGGCAACCATGACACCGGTGAGCAGCAAGCGGTAGGGATTCCAGTCAGCGACGCGGTAGGAAAGCAGCGCAACCAGCACGACCACTGCAGCTGCGCCGGCAAGACCGAACAGGTAACCGGACTGCATGCTCAAGCCAAGCAACATCGCGAGCAACATGCCGGCGGCGGCACCACTGGACACGCCGAAGATGTAAGGGTCTGCCAACGGATTGCGCAACAGGGTCTGCAGAAAACAGCCGGCCACGGAAAGCAGTCCGCCAGTAATGAAAGCTGCCATAACGCGTGGCGCACGCAATTGCCACACGATGTCCGATGCAATGCCTTCACGCATCAGCAATGCGGACAACAGACCGTCCGCCCCTAGCGCAACGCTTCCTGTCGCGAGCCCGGCGAGCGCCGAGACAATCGCCACGAGGACAACCAGTACGAACTTTCCTGTTGAGTCCAACTCGATTAGGTAGCGTAGGCCTTTGGGGACCGCTCAGCGCAAACTGATGAGCTCCCAACCATTTCCCAGCGCGTGCTCCTTGAGCGTTTCGTCGGGATCGACCGCGACCGGATGGCTGACGATTTCCAACAGCGGCAAATCATTGAGCGAGTCGCTGTAGAACCACGTTTCGTCAAAAATTTCCCATTTCAGCTCGTGCTCGTTGAGCCATTCTTTCAGGCGATCGACCTTGCCCTCGCGAAATGCGGGGGTACCGGTCACGCGGCCGGAAAACTCACCGTTCACCTCCTCGGGCTCGGTGGCAATCAGATTTTCGACACCGAACTCACGGGCAATCGGCCAGGTAACAAAGCTGTTGGTGGCAGTGACGATGACGCGCGCATCTTCAGTGTGACTGTCGACGAGGTCGCGCGCTTTTTGCGAAATCATCGGAAGGATTTTCTGCTCCATGAATTCCGCATGCCATTGATCCAGTTGCTTGCGTGGATGCCGCGACAGGGGCTTTAGCTGGAAATCGAGGAATTCGTGGATGTCGAGCGTTCCCGCCTTGTAAGCCTCGAAGAACTCCAGGTTGCGAGCCTCGTAGACCTCGCGATCGAGCACGTCTTTTTCAATCAGGAACTGGGCCCACTCGAAGTCGCTGTCGCCCGACAAGAGGGTATTGTCCAGATCGAAAAGCGCAAGTTTCACGGATTCAGCTCCCTTGACCCGCCGGCGCAGCGCAGCCGCCGGAGCAGGCACAGCCGCGGAAACCGAAGCACGTCAACCAGAAATCGCATTACCCCAGTACTCTCACTACCCTGAAGACTGCGCCATAACCATACCGGGTCACGGCAATCATTCATTCGGTTCATGATACTCAACCGGTTCATGACACCCATTTGACCCAGGGACTCGATCGCTCCATGACATTCAGCTGCGTCCTGGCATTCAGCGAATCAGACGCCCGCTACGCGAGTGAGTATAGCCGAATTGCCGGCCCGGCAAGCCCGGCCCGGATGGCGAAAATGTCGGGATCTGGAGACAATGGCAGTCAGTTCTCGCCCGGCTGCGCGGACAACAATTCGCGCACCAACGGAATAGTCACGGCACGCTTGTTCTCGAGCGAATAACGATCAAGCGCGTCGAGCACGGCCAGCAGTCCGGGAAGGTCACGCGCCTGGCGCCTGAGCAGGTAATCGATAACGTCGCGGCCCAGTTCGAATCCACGCGAGCGCGCATGCTCGGTCATGGCCATCATCTTTTCCTCATCGGACAGGGTGTGAACCTGGTAGACGAGGCCCCACCCCAGACGCGTCACCAGGTCGTGGCGCAAACCGAGGCGTGCCGGTGGAACCGCCCCGGCGGCGATGAGAACGCCCCCCTCCTGGCGCTGCGTGTTGTAGATATTGAACAGGCGCGCCTGATCCTCCTCGCCCCATTGGTCAACATCATCGGCCAGCACCACTTTGCCAGGCACGAAATCAGCCGCCACGCCGGACGCGTCGAGCATGACAGCGGCAACATTGTGCCGCGCGAAGCCGGCGCGAATGGCACCGAGCAGATGCGTCTTGCCGCAACCGGGAACACCCCAGATATAGACGAATCGCTCGGCGTGCTCGCCAGCCACGAGTGCGCCCAGCACGGACAACAGTTCTGCGTTACGCCCCGGCACAAAGTTGCCCAACGTTGGCGCCGCTGGCGGCGCAAGTGACAGCGCCATCTGTCGCATCAGCAGCACGCCTCCGGTAGCGGGCACCCGTTAGCCACGGAGCCGATCGCAACAATCCGGAGCATTGCCGGGCGCAGGGATGTGACAGAACAAAAAGCAGAAACGAGGCGAACGTTGGTCATTTTTTTTGTAGAATTCGCGTGCGCCGACGCAGTACCACCGGGCGCAAGTCTGTCGTGGCCGACTGCTCGTGCAGCATCATGATTGTACGGTTCATTAACAACAGGGCGCATTGTCGACGCGGTGCATTGACAAAATCGGCACATTATCAAACCGGTGCATTAACATC
>JASFUE010000244.1:0-5074 GCA_050050435.1 Burkholderiales bacterium
CCGACTACTTCTCCGAAACCTTTGCGCGGGCCTGGTTCAAACTCACGCACCGTGACATGGGACCGAAGGTGCGCTACGTCGGTCCTGACGTGCCGAAGGAAGACCTGATCTGGCAGGACCCGGTTCCTGCCGGCCCGACCAATTACGACGTGAACGCCGTGAAGACGAAGATCGCGGCCAGCAGTCTGACGATTGCGGAAATGGTGTCGACCGCGTGGGACAGTGCCCGCACTTTCCGTGGTTCAGACATGCGCGGCGGTGCCAACGGCGCGCGCATCCGCCTGGCGCCACACAAGGATTGGGAAGGTAACGAACCCAAGCGCCTTGCCAGGGTTCTGTCAGTACTTGAGCCCATCGCGGCCGAGGCCGGTGCCAGCGTGGCAGACGTCATTGTGCTCGCCGGAAACGTCGGCATCGAGCAGGCGGCAAAGGCGGCGGGCGTCAATGTTGCGGTACCGTTTTCTCCGGGACGTGGCGATACGACACAGAAGATGACGGATGCGGATTCGTTCGAGCCGCTCGAACCGATTCATGACGGCTATCGCAACTGGCTCAAGAAGGATTATCTCGTCAGCCCGGAAGAACTCATGCTCGATCGCACCCAGCTTATGGGACTGACTGCACCCGAGATGACGGTGCTGGTCGGTGGCATGCGTGTACTTGGTACCAACCATGGCGGCAGCAAACACGGCGTACTCACCGATCGCGAAGGCACGCTGACCAACGACTTTTTCGTGAACCTCACCGATATGCGCTATTCATGGAAGCCAGCAGGCAAAGGCTTGTATGAAATACGGGACCGAAAGACCAACAAGGTCAAGTGGACGGCAACCAGAATAGACCTCGTGTTCGGGTCAAACTCCGTGCTCCGGTCATACGTTGAGGTCTATGCGCAGGACGATAACAAGGAAAAATTCGTTCACGATTTTGTTGCAGCCTGGACCAAGGTGATGAACGCGGACCGTTTCGATCTGGTCTCATGATCGCGGCTGGACCTTGCTCGAGGGCATTCGCAGCAGAGGTGTATCGCTGACAAAAGTCCGGGGCACAACAAGGGGGCGACGTTTCGGCTTGATTCGAAACCTCGCCCTTTTTCTATTTCCGGGCACTCAATCGTGACTGCCGCAACATGAAGCCTTCAAAGAAATCCGTCAGCGGCTCATACGCGGTTAGCGGCAGCACGTGGGCCACATATTGGTCGGGGCGCACCACCACCATGCAACCGTCGACCCGGTTGATACCACGCAGATCAAAAATATCATTGCCGTTCTTCTGATCCGTGCAAAACGCTTTCCCGTAATCGCGTAAACCATAGCGCCCTTTCCGGGGGAGCAACAGCGCCGGCAACTTCTCCAGTTGCAGTTCCTGGTGCGCCTGCTGGAAGACGGCGCGCACATCGAATACCGCGTCAATATCCGCATCGGCCGCAGTGAATTTACGCACCGGTGAGTCCGGCTCATCAGCCAGGAAGTCGCACAGCTGCCGAATGCGTGATGATGGCGACATCGGATCGCCGGCGCCCGCAAAGGCGTAGATGCGCCACCGCCCGTCGGCCTTGCCGGCATGACCCAGATGAACCGGCATGGCATCAGCAAGACGGATCACCGGGGCGGAATGGAATCGCATGCCGATTGCGTAACCAGCGGCCAGATGCTGATGGTGTGCTTCGCCGCAGATGATCGAGGGCCGGTAATGTGTTCCCATGCCGGCAGTAAATCGCCCATGCTTGACGAAATTTTCCTGAAACAACGTCGGGTCAATTCCTTGCGGGCCGTTTCCTTGTGGGCCAATTCGTTGTGAGCCAATTTGTCTTGACGCGATGGCTTCGTCGCTTTCCGAACCACCGTTGGCGTTTTGTGCGGGGCGGTTGCTGAACATTCTTGCAAATTCGCGATCAAAATCGATCAGCTCCTGCGCAACACGCTGGCGTTCCGCCGAATAGGTTTGCAGCAGCGCCGGTGTGCACTGTTTGCGTAGAACCGAGGCGAGCTTCCAGCCCAGGTTGAACGTGTCCTGCATGGAGAAGTTCATTCCCTGCCCGGCCTTCGGACTGTGGGTGTGGCAGGCGTCACCGGCAATAAAAACACGCGGCAAGCGCGAATCCATTTCCTCTACGGGGATATCATCGTACTTGTCGCAAATGCGCTGGCCGATTTCGTACACCGACCACCAGGGAACTTCTTTCACCTCCAGCGTATACGGATGCAGGATGCGCTGCGCCGCGGCGATAACATGGTCACAGGTAATGTTGCGGCTGGCGACTCGCTCGTTTTCATTGAGCTTGTCCATCTCGACATAGATGCGTACAAGGTAGCCGCCCTCACGCGGAATGATTAGTGCATTGCCTTCGTTGGCAGACTGGATCACTGCCTTGAAGCGAATGTCGGGAAAGTCCGTCACCGCCAACACATCCATCACACCCCACGCCTGGTTGGCGAAATCGCCGACCAGTTCCCTGCCGATAGCATTGCGCACGGTGCTGCGCGCGCCGTCGCAACCAACCACGTAGCGCGCCCTGACTACTTCCTCCTGGTCCTTGTGTTGCGGGTCCAGACGCTGCACGCGGACAGTGACGGGATAATCGGCCGCATCCGGGTCGATCGTCAGGTCGAGCAGACGCCGCGAATAATCCGGCTCGAGCCGCGATGGCGAGTTGCGCATCAGATCCAGGTAAAAATCATGCACGCGCGCCTGGTTGAGCACGACATGCGGGAACTCGGACAAGCCTTCCTCAACATCACGCACCCGGCCATGACGCACGATGTTCTCCGGCTGCTTTTCATCGGGTTTCCAGAAAGTGACCTCGTTGATCCAGCAAGCCTCTTTCAGAACGCGCTCGCTGAAGTTGAATGCCTCGAACATCTCCATGGTGCGGCAGGCGATACCATCGGCCTGGCCGAGCTGTAGCGGGCCGTGTTTCTGTTCAATAATGCGCGTGGAGATATCTGCAAAGGCCGACAACTGCGCGGCCAGCGTCAGCCCGGCCGGACCGCAGCCAACAATCAGCACATCGACCGTTTCTGGCAGGGCATTCCCGGGCACACTGCGCTGCCCGGTCGCTTCGCTGATGAAGGGATCGCCGGGCCTGAAACCGTTGAGATGAAACTGCATTACCTACATTTCCCGTTTCTGTTCGGCCCCTTCAGTTTCTCGTCAGCCCGGCTTTTTCGAGTCTCCAGCGCAAGCTATCGATCCGGTCCTGGCCGAAGAAGGGTTCGCCATCGAATTCAAATGTCGGCACACCCCAGTGCCCGGCTTTTTCCAGCGCAAGCTGGTTTGCTTCAACCTCGGCTTGGTGTGACGCCGGCTCGGCGATCGCGGCATCCATGCTGTCCAGGTCCAGACCGGCTCTCGCGGCGGCGTCTTTCAGATGCGAACCCAGGTGCCAGTCGCGCGTGCCGCCGAAGATAACCGCGGAGACTTCCGCGGCGAATGGCACTCCCCGATCGCGCCGTTGCGCTTCCACTCCAAGCCAGGTCAGCCGGTAGATGTATGGCTGCTCGGTAGCGATTTCGAAGGTTTTCAGATCCTGCACGATCGGGTCGGGCGAAGGCCATCGGTGCGGCATGCCCAGCATTTCCGCCCGGCGTATCCAGTCATGCATGATGTATCTGGCGCGCTTGAGGTTCTCCGGGCTGAAAAATCCAGCTTGCCGCAACGCCAGCGGCAACACCGGACGCAACACCACATCGACGTCAAAATCGCCCTCAAGCTTGAGCGCGCCAGGCGTGGCCAGATACGAGTATGGACTTCTGAACGAAAAGAACAGATTGACGGTGTTACTCACCACGCTCCCCCGGTGTGTGTTTTCATGCTGTCGAAGCGGGTTCGCAATACCGGCGCCGGCTCTCTGGCATGCATACTTTGTTTGCAGTAGTGTATGGCAAAGGCGATTTACGATCATCCCGCAAGTTCGCACCGATGATCCGGGCCGCCGGCACAGACAGGAGGAGGTTCTCGCCAATGTCCGACCCGCATTTTTTCAATCTGAACGACCTGTCGCTGGGAATTGCGCGCGATCTTGCCGACGGCGTGCGCACCCGCATTTTCCCCGGTGAAAACGTCATGATTTCGGTGGTGCGCATTACACCCAATCGCGCCGGTGAAATCCATCACCATCCACAGGAACAATGGGGCGTGATGCTCGAAGGCAGCGGCGTGCGCATCCAGGACGGCGTTGAACATCCCGTCAAGGCCGGTGATTTCTGGCAGACACCGGGCAACATGCCGCACGGTTTCATCGGCGGTCCAGACGGCGCTGTGATACTGGATATCTTCAGCCCGCCGCGCGACGAATACAGGAAAGTCGGCACCGGTTTCGCCAGCGGCAGCTAGCGTCCAGAGCGCGCAATGAACATCACCTGCCTCGCGCCCGATCCGCATCCCCGGCCGCCACGATTCGCAATGCCGGCGAAAGCCTGTGATTGCCACGCCCATGTGCTCGGGCCGCCGGACAAATACCCTTACGTTGCCAATCGCTCCTACACGCCGCCAACAGCATTGCTGGAAGACTATCAGGCGCTGCATCGGGTGCTCGGCATCGAGCGTGCGGTGATCGTTCAGCCCTCGGTACACGGCACCGACAATGCGGTGACACTCGACGGCATTACCGGTTACGGACCGAATGCACGCGGCATCGCCGTCGTCGATGCCAGCGTCAGCGAACGCGAACTGCAACGCCTTCACGACGGTGGCATGCGCGGCGTGCGTCTGAATCTGCTATTCGGAGGTGGTGTCGGTCTGGAAACCCTTGAACCACTGGCAGAACGCATTGCGGATTTCGGATGGCATGTTCAGTTGTTGTTCGATGCGCGTGATCTCGTCGAGCTGGCGCCGCGCCTGCGTAAACTGCCGGTTACGGTGGTGGTGGATCACATGGGTCATATGAAGACGCAGCACGGAATCAGTCATCCGGGGTTTCAGACGTTGCTTGACCTGGTTCGTGACGGCGTGTGCTGGGTCAAGCTCTCGGGCAACTATCGTATTTCCAGTGACGGGCCTCCCTATAAGGATGCTATCGCTTTCGCTCGCGCACTGATTGAAGCCGCCCCGGAGCATATGGTCTGGGGTACCG
>JASFUE010000245.1:0-5019 GCA_050050435.1 Burkholderiales bacterium
GAAAAAAGAGGGCAAGGTTGACCGCATGGAACGCGAAATTGAAATTGAGGGCGATCTATCGAACGAGCAGCGCCAGCGGTTGCTGGAGATCGCCGACAAATGTCCGGTGCACCGGACCCTGCATGCGCAAGTGGTGGTGAAAACGCGGCTGGTATGAACGGCTCATTGGCAGAAAATAGGTCCAGGGCGGGATTTGAGCGGAGCAGCCAACAATGAAACTGGCGGTCAAGGTCGTTCCCGGCTCATCGCGTGAAGGTATTGCCGGCTGGCTGGGCGATGAACTCAAGATCCGCGTACGGCAGGCGCCGGAAGCAGGACGTGCCAACGAGGCGCTCAGGCGCTTGATCGCAAAAACCCTGGAAGTTTCACTGGAGCGAATTCGTATCGTTGCCGGAACGAGTTCGCCGCACAAGACAATCGAAATAGCCGGGCTGGAGGAAAAAGCAATACTCGCCAGGTTGCCACCACGGCATCGGTAGGTTATCGCACAACCAATGGTCGCCGTCCGATGTGATATGGCTGCCGCTTCAAGCCATATTCGGAGCATATCCGGATCGCCGCCGCAAGCCGGTGTTACGCGGTTGGACGAGCGCGGGTGACGCCCGGAGCAGGGTCCGCCTCCGGGCCTGCGGCTGGATCGTTATTTTTTTGGAAATTGCTTGAACATTTCGTTGATGGCGTAATTGATACGCTTCTTCATCACCTCGTCACCCTTGTTCTGAACGTCGGCGACGGCGACCGCAGCCCAGGCGATCACTTCAGTTTCGGCATCCAGCAACACGACAACCAACGCGCTTTGCGGCGCCTTCTTGAGAATCTCGACATCGGTCGTAGGGTCGTGCTCGAACTTCATCTGAGCCATGTCGGCACCGATCGCGTAGGCGACCAGCGTATCCCCACCGGTATCCGAGAACTTGAGTCCATGCGCGGCCAACTGTTTGTTGATGAGGGCGGTAACCAGCGAATCGGTATCAAAGCCTGGCGCTTCCCATGTACCTTCCGGGTCATTCAGAACGGCCGCGGAACCAATCCACGAATATGTCTGATATGCGCTGAAGTCATAAGTCGGGTTGGCTTCAGTCGCGATCTCGATATCGTCCTTCGGAAACGATGCACAACCGGTGACAAAAACGCCGAACATCAGGACGGCTGCAAGGGTGATTCTTTTCACGGGTAGCTCCTTTTTTGGTATTAGCGATGTGGGCCGCAACACGTGTGGCCGCGGGTTCTTGAAAACGGTGACGTATTTGAAAACATTGCACGATCTGAAATCTGTCAGCATCCAGCCGATTGCGGGTGCCAACACCCGGTGCTGTCTGGCAAGCGGCGAATTATACCTTCACCGGTGTCCTGAAAAGATGGATCCAAATCACGGCGGGAGAATTTAAGGTGCCACGGTATCGTGCGCAATTGCTTGCAGTGTTTGTTGCAGTTTGTTGACCGCAGGACAGTTAGGAACGCCATGGCGTTTGGCGATATATGCCGGATCGTTGTATCCCAGCCAGACCTGACCTTGTGCATCTGCCCAGACCAGCGCTTTGAGTGGAAGATCAATGCCAACGGTCTGCTCGCAGATCATGAACGGAGTGCCGCCACGCGGGTTCCCGAACACGAACAATATTGTGGGACGTAGCGTGATACCGACCTTCGCGGCGCCGGCAGTGTGGTCGATGCGGGCGAATATCGTGAGACCGCGTGCTTCAATCTGTTGTTCGAGCCTTTGGACGGTTACGCTGGCGTCATGGGGACTTTTAAGCGCGATCAATCCCTCCGCCGCAAAAACCGGCGATGCGAATATCAGAACAAGCAGTACATATATCATCCGGCCTGTTTGCATGGGTAGTTCTCCCGACGCTAGAAAATCGACTTTTTCAGAGGTGAGCGCCCGGTTCGACGGCGAGACTGCGCCTATCGGGCGCGGCGATGTTTGAGCCAGGCGCTCAGGGACCACCCGATCACGATACCAACCGCGAGTAACAGGACCATCCATATCGACCGTGACATCTGGATCGACCAGAACAGAAAACGGATCTCGACTACCGCGGTGTTCTGGATGATGAACAACACCGCGGCAACAGACAGCAACAAGACGATTATCAGTTTCGCATTCACACCCCGTTCCTCATGTCTGGTCATTGATTGCCGGCCGCTTCGAAGGGCACGTCAGGCCCGGATTATCCTGTCTGCTGTGCCGTGCGTCGACCCGCATTGTTTTGCGCTACAGTTCCCTGACCCAGACGCCCACATCGAGTGTGCTTGACGCCGACCCGATGAACGAACCGGAGACCGGTGGCACGGATTCAGGCAGTTTGGCCACGGCAACGGCAATGTGATCGGAGCCGACCAGCGATCCGATGGTCGGGTCGAATCCGGTCCAACCCGCACCTGGGAGGAATACTTCGGCCCAGGCATGCGTGGCGCCATAGTCGCTGTCTGTGGGCGGGGCGTGCAGATAGCCACTGACAAAACGCGCGGCCAGTCCGAGGTAGCGTGCTGCTTCCATGAACAGATAAGCATAGTCGCGGCACGAGCCGGTTCCCAGTGACAGCGTCTTCGCCGGTGTCTGAACGCCGGGTTCCTCACGCCGCGCGTAGGCCAGTGATTGTTGAATGCGCTGTGCCAGGCGCTGCATCATCGCAAAGGTCTCGATATGCTCACCGGTATCGTGCAGTTGCCTCAGCCAGTCTTCCAGTATCTTGCTGCTGGAATAATCGACGACGTTCAGATAGGGCGAGAGAACATCGCGGTCCTCGGGCTTGTAGGTGAATGGGTACTGGACGGCGTAGTCGGTGACTACGAAATCGAGTGGGAAGTCGTTGTATTGCTGGATGACGAGTTCGCTCTCGATGGCAAGCTGCGCGGTTGGCGAGTCAAAGGTTGCGATAGCGACCGAATTGTCTTCCACGTCCCGATGCCAGCGTAATGTCGCTGGCGGCCTGATGTCGAGAGTGGAGGACTCGATGCGCAATTCATGTCCCTCCTTCGGGCGCAGGCGCAGGGCGTGCGGGTTCAGCAGGACCGATTCCGAATAGTTGTAGTAGGTGCGATGGACGATTTTGTAGCGTTGCATTGTGTTCGGACCAGACAAGAAAATCCGTGTTGATCGGGACCCGTGAATTGAAGCCGTGCGGGGGCTGGCTCATGTTCCTCGGTTCGGGCGCCTCCCGGCCGGTTTGCGATCATGCATGGGCGGCGAATCCATCCCCGGCTCCGGTAGGAGAGTACCTCAATTCGGGCAGCGCATTTGTGCCGCTCGCGGAGAAAGTGTCACCGTGCCAAACGCAGTGCGCCCAGTATGCAAGCGCAATGCCATCCGTATTGCAACCGCCATGCAAGTGTCGCAAGATTGCAGCAACAATGACAACGAGGAGGGGAACATCATGGCTGAGGTCGGGACCAAACTGATCTTCGAGAATGAGCAGGTACGTGTCTGGGAATTTACGTTGCAACCCGGTGAAAGTACCGGCGCTCACACGCATGAATTTGACTATTTCTTCTACCCGATCGAAGGCGGCACACTCGAGGTCACCCGCGACAGCGGTGTGACACAGGCCACGCTCAACGTCGGTGAGGTCTATTACCGCAAGGCGGGCGACACCCACGACGCGAAGAACATCGACGATCACCGTTACCACGAAGTGCTGGTCGAGCTGAAACGCTGAAGCGGATCTGGATCTGGTTGTCTGTGCGAGCGGCGCGCACCGATTGCGCCAGCGTGAGCGCCTAACCGAGCAACTTGCTCACCGGGCTCGCAAGTGCCTTGCCAAGCACGAGATGCTGGTCCTTGTCGAGGTGGATTCCATCCACCTTGCTCGATGGCGTAACCGAAGACGAATCGAAAAACGGGCATTCGAGTTCAGTCGCTGCGATTTCATATTCCTTCACGAGCCCCTGACACTTTACTTCGCCACCAGCGAACTTGGGAGCAATCGGGCCTTTCGGCGTCTGAATCAAAGGCGGCGCGACCAGCAGAACCGGCGGCACCGGCATACCGGGTTCGATCGGTGCCTGGCGGATGGCAGTAACAACGGCGCGTATTCCCTGCGCAGCGTGCCATGCATTGTGCGGATGCATGGACTGGAAATCATTGGTTCCGAGCATCAGGATGACCAGGGACAGCGGAGAGTGCATTTCGATGACCTGTCCGATTCCCTCGAGTCCATTACGCCCAGGTTTGTAGGGATCATCCCAGGTGGTGCGACGTCCGTTAAGGCAGTTCTCAATGACGCGGTACCGTCCGCCGCTTTCGTTGAGTGAATTTTCCAGCACACCGGGCCATCGATCGTCGAAAGCCAGGCGCTTGCGCGTCGACGGGACGATCCCCCACGTCAAGGAATCCGAGTAAACGAGGATCTGCTTCATGGCCGTTCGACCCCTGCGTCATTGCCAGTGCGGTCGGAAGTCGGTTCAGAAAGCGCCGGGTGCCGGCGATTCACAGGTCGGGGGTCCGACCTTCTGCCCGAGTCCGTAGGTCCAATTGTATGTCAGGAGACGTGGCGTTTGGATGCTAGACGCGGCGGCGTCAGGCACACAGGGTTCTGCCAGAAAGGTTTGTGAATGCGCCGGGGCTACTGAATTGACAGGCTTGCGGATTTCTTTCCGTAGCGGGGATCCGGTTCGTGCATGTCGAATGCGTGCTGATAGTCACCCCAGAACACGATCGTCCATTTGCCGTCCACCATGTACAGGTCGTGAATGATGTCGGTGCGATCCTGCCCGTCCTTGCCGTCGACGGCGGTCAGTTTTATGCGCCACAGGTTGTCGTTGAAGGAGTTGCCCAGCAGGGTGGTCTTCAGACCGCGCGGGCGCCAGTTCCGGGTTCTTGCGCAATATTCGATGAAAGTCGAGTTGTTGTTGGTGATCAGGTCCCTGATAAATTGCGGACTGAAGTTGGCCTGCGCCCGGGCATACTGCCCTTGCAGAATCAGGGTATAGGTCTCTTCCAGCACCTGCTGCGGGGTCTTGCCCAGAGAGTCCACGGGCGGTCCCTGGGTAATGCACCCGGCAAGCGCCATGACT
>JASFUE010000246.1:0-5018 GCA_050050435.1 Burkholderiales bacterium
ATCGGGAACATCAACGACGCGATATTGCCCGCTGACGGCGGTTATCGCAGTTTCCTTGAACTCGCCACAGGTTACGGTAACCGCTGCACCTTGCGCGCCTCTACCTGAATGTTCGGTAATGATTCCCACTACCTCTGCGGCGAAAGCGTAGCCGGAGAAAGCGCACATGCAAATGAATGCGAGTATCTTATTCACCGTTGATTTCTTCGGAATCCATCAGATCCGCGTAAGCCCTGAGGCTCGCGATTCCTATTGTGGAGTGCGGAACTGACTGGCGTTTCTCAGCCACTTTTCCATATATACGCCATCAACGTTGCCGCCATATCTGGACTTTTGGGTGCGGCGTTCATCGTAACCGTGAGTGCTATAGAAATTGCGTGCTGCCAGATTGTCTGCGCGCGCTTCAACCCGAATACGTTGAGCGCCGGCAGTGCGTGCAACTGTTTCCAGCCATGCAAGCAAAGCGCTTCCCACGCCCCTTTTTTGATTGGCGGCGCGCACGGCAAGCAACTGCAGGTGCGCTTCATCTTCAGGGTATGACATGATCCCGAAGGCGATCAGTGCTCCGGGAGTTCCGATGACGGCGACGTTTGTTTCAGCGTCGTTGATTGCTCTGGCAACCCTTTTGTATCGCCAGCCCCAAGGTAATCCATATTCGATGTAATCACGCGACATTGCCGCAATCTCATCGGCGTCAGCCAGCGTTGCCAGGCGAATTCCTGTGTCAACGATCATTTGATGTCTCGCGTCGATCAGTTTATTGAGGAATCAAGAATATGAAGGTGACCCTCGTACGGCTCCACTCTGCGGGTGAAGTTAATTGTTCCCGATTTCGTCTTGATTTCTTGCGGCTTGCTTCTGAGGTTCTGCCACTCGATTGTCACACTACAGGAACTGTTATCGGGAACGCCCGGGATGTAATAGTTCCCGGCCATGTTTGTGTACTCGGTTTTCTTGAAATCTCCGCAGATTACCGTCACCGATGCATTTTGCGCGGCCGCGTCGAATCGTCCGGAAATAATGCCCTCTACATCAGTGGCATATGCCCAGCAAGACAACGTAAATAGGCAACTAAACGCGAGTAGTCGTTTCATCTTTGGTCTCCTCGAATGCCCTGACTAATATATTTTGCGCGTGTTCTCTAATCCAATCCAGACCTGCTGGAAAATATGTTAACCGCAATAACTGACATTTGTTTCGCCCATACGTTTTCGGGGTTCCCGCTTACGCTTTGCGCCATTTGATCGAGCAACCCATGCTCGCGTGCTGTTGCTCGGGGCCTTTGCCGCTGGAGGCGATGAGACGCATCGCCTCGAGCAGTTCGGCCGAACGCCCGGTGGCGTCGCCCATGCGCGCATCGTCAAGGCGTCCGCGGTACTGGAGTTTGCCACTGGCGTCGAAGCCGAAGAAGTCCGGTGTGCAAACGGCATCGTAGGCACGGGCGACCGACTGGTCTTCATCGATGAGATAGGGAAAACAGAATTCGTGTTCGGCAGCGAAGCGCTTCATGTTTGCAGGGCTGTCTGCAGGCACGTGGTCATAGTCGTTCGGCATGATGGCCACCACATTAATGCCTTCGCTTTGTAATACACGTGCATCTGCCACGAACCGGTCCACGACCGCTTTCACATAGGGGCAGTGATTGCAGATGAAAGCGATCAACAACCCGTTCTTTCCATACAGATCTTTCAGGCTGTACCTCTGGCCGTCAGGGTCGGACAAGGTAAACGGCTGCGCGTGCCAGCCAGCTTCTACTGTTGGTGTACTCAGGAGCATTCTTGATTCCTCCAACGAAAGAGTCAGCCCGGGCTAACCCGCAGATCACGGGCACTTGGCCAGGCGACACATCTGCGAGGTGTCTGATGGTAGGCAAGCAAAAATAGAAGGTCAATTCCCGAACGGGAATAAGCGGCGCTGCTAGACAGGCAGATTGCGCAGGCGTAGCTTTTCAAGTCGCGCATGCAGGATCTCGGAACGTGGATCGCCTTCGCAGGTGCAACAAACGCAGTACATTTCGCCAGAAAACGGACTGCACCACGACAAAAAGACCAATTAATGCGCAGCTTACGTTCGCCCACGCCACCGATGCGAACAGCGTCGAATCATGACCCGGGCAACAGGATTCAATCATCACGAAAGGTGTCCATCGTGTCGCAGACCAGTCGAATTCTCTACATCGGTCCCAAACAATCAGAGACCTTTGACACATCCTCGCTCGAGCAGCAAGGCCGCGCCGTAAAGGTCGCGAGCGGAGCGCTGGTGCGCTTCGACGGCAGTAGCAGTGCGGACTTGATCGAGGCGCTGCACAACGTCGACGCCGCAATGGTGCAAGGCCACGGATTCGACAAGACTGCGTTCGCTTACATGGGGTTACATGGTCGCTGCAAGGGCTTGGTGTCCTTCGGCCACGGCTTTGACCATCTGGACCTGGAGCTGGCGACGACCAATGGTGTCATCCTGGCGAACACTGCATCGTTTGGTACCGAAGAGGTGTCTAACCACACGATGATGCATTTTCTGGTGTGCTCGCGGAAATTTGTATTGCACGACAAGCTGGTCAGGAGCGGCGTGTGGACGCGGAAGAATCTTGCGCCGATGGGCCATATCCACGGTCAGGTGTTTGGTATCGTGGGCCTCGGCGATATCGGCCGCGCGGTGGCACGCAAGGCGAGGGCTTTTGGTCTGCAGGTGATTGCCTACGACCCTTACGTTGCATCCTGGGACGCGCTCGAATACGGTGTCGAAATGACCGATTCGCTGGAAACGCTGTGCCAACGCTCGGACTACATCAGCGTACACATTTATCTCAACGAGGAGACGCGCCACCTTATCAGCCGTGCGCAGTTCGCAGTCATGAAACCGGGCGCCTATTTGATCAACTGCGCGCGCGGCGGCGTGGTCGACGAAGCCGCACTGATCGAAGCGCTGCAACAGAAACGACTCGCCGGCGCCGGGCTCGACGTTTTCGAGAAGGAGCCGGTCGATGCTGACAATCCGCTGCTGAAAATGGACAACGTATCGGTGACCAATCACTACGCCAGCTACTCGGAAGTGGCGTGGGAGCGCGCGCAGACACAACTCGGCGAAGAGGCGGTGCGCATTGCCACCGGAATGTGGCCGATGTCGTTGATCAATCCCGATGTGCGCCACGTGATCCCGCCACGAACTGCAGCCCGCTCGTGGGAAGTTTACGCGCAAGAGCTGATGTCCCAAGCGGCGCACGATCAAAACAAACAACGAAGTGCGTAGTGAGATGCAGCAACGACACGGATGAGAGTCAACAAGACAGTCGAGCTGCTGGAGCAACATCAACCGGTGTATTTCGACTTTGTCGACGGTGAGACCGCAGGCGGAAATGAAGGTGGCCACAAACTGGCGCAGACCTGGGCGGACTACATCGTTTATGACATGGAGCACACCGCGTTCGACGTGCGCTCGTTACTGCAGTTCATGCGCGGGCTCGTCGACGGCGGTCCGACACCTAGCGGGCATCGAACACCCGCGGTTGTCGTGACGTTGCCGATCGATGGCATTGACGCGTATACGGTAAGGGCAAACGGGTGGATGATCAAGCAGGCATTGGCTGCCGGCGTTCACGGGCTGTTGTTGTGTCACGCCGAGAATCCGGAAGCGGTGCAGGCTTTCGTGGAAGCTGCACGCTATCCATTTGCTTCGAATTCGGATACCGGTCTCGGCCCCGGACGTCGCGGTCATGGTGGTCAGGCACGTGCCGCGGAAATCTGGGGCGTGACCGAACAGGAATACATGGGACGAGCGGATCCCTGGCCGCTGAATCCGCGTGGCGAGTTGCTGCTCGGAATCAAGGTGGAAAACACGCGGGCGCTCGATAATGTGGAAAGAACAACACAGGTCCCGGGACTCGCGTACGCGGAATGGGGTCCCGGTGACCTTGGCATGTCAATGGGATACCCGGATCACCACGACGAACCGTATCCCCCAGAAATGATTGCCGCGCGCGTTCGCATCATGAGTGCGTGCAAAGCGGCTGGTATGGCGTTCCAGGATCTGGTTACGCCAGAGAACGTGATCAGCCGGCTCGATGAAGGCGTGATGATTGGCTGCGGTCCACACGCCCGGGAGGCGGCGGATATCGGAAGGAAGCACACAAGGCGCACGCTGGACTGGTAAGCAGCATCGTTAACGGACCCAGTTCACGCAGTGCGCCAGAACGGGAAGGAGGCTGCAATGAACAGATTCACTCGACGTCGTTTCCTCGCCGCCGGTACGGCGGCGGCAGCTGCGGGAGTCGCAGGGCGGTTCATGAACCCTGCGCCGGCACACGCCGCAACACTTCAACTCGTGCCGGAAAAGGGCGCATCGTTGCGCGTGCTGCGCTGGAAGCGTTTCGTGCAGGGCGATGAAGACCAGTTCATGGCCAACACGCAACGCTTCACGCAGCAAACGGGCGTTCCCGTTCGCGTGGACAGCGAGAATTTCGAGGATTTGCGTCCCAAGGCCGCGATCGCTGCAAATGTCGGTGCCGGGCCCGACATCATCATCACCACCGACGAGCAGCCACAGCTCTACCCGGACAAGCTGGTGGACGTGACTGATGTGGCCGATTACCTCGGCAATAAGTACGGCGGATGGTTCGAGGTCTGTCCGCAGTATTGCACCCACAAGGGAAGATGGATTGCGATTCCGACGGGAGCGTCCGGCGGTGAGATGGTTTTTCGCAGGAGCATGTTGCACGAGGCCGGGTTCGACGCGTTTCCGAAAGACTTGAATGGTTTTCTAGAACTGTGTAAGGCGCTGAAAGCCAAAGCGCAGCCTCCGGGATTCGCACTCGGCCATGCCACCGGCGATGCCAATGGCTGGACACACTGGTTGCTATGGGCCTTCGGCGGCAAGCTCGCTGACAAGAACACACTACTCGCGCTCAACTCGAACGAAACCATCGCCGCGCTCGAGTATGCGAAGGAGTTGTATCAGACCTTTGCGCCCGGCACGTTGTCGTGGGGTGATCCGAGCAACAACAAGGCGTTTCTCGCGGGTGA
>JASFUE010000247.1:0-4994 GCA_050050435.1 Burkholderiales bacterium
ACCCTCGCTCCGGGCCGAGGACGAGCAGCGCCGTCGCCCATGCGTCGGCTTCCATGGCCGTATCAGCGACCACGCTCACTGCCATCGGCGGATATTCGACCGGGCGCCCCGTCGCAGGATCGATACTATGCGAATAATGCCGCCCGCCCTGCTCGAAGAAATCAATGGTGGTGCCGGAGGTAGCAATCGCCCGATTCTCGAGGACGACGGTTTCTCCAATGGTTTTTCCATGGCTGCGTCGATCCTCGACCGGGCGCTCGATGCCAATTCGCCAGGGTCGTCCCACCGCCGCGTTGCCCCTGGCCCGAAACTCTCCGCCAATTTCCACCAGGTAGTCGTCAACGCCCTGGCGCTCCAGAATCATGGCGATGCGATCAACACCGTAGCCTTTTGCGATGGCGCTGAGGTCAACTTGGGCCCGACTGAATGTCTTTCGGATCGCGCCGGCGGATGGGTCGGTCTGCACGTGCTGGTAGCCAACGCTTTCTCGAACCCGCTCAATGACGTCATCATCCGGAACCCGGCGGGTATGGAACTGCGGGCCGAACCCCCAGAGGTTGACCAGCGGTCCGACGGTTACATCGAACGCACCCTGAGACGCGGCGCTGATCCGTGAAGCGTTATCCAGCACTTCAAGCAGGCCCCCTGATGCAGGCACCCAACCGGGGTCTTGTCGCCTGTTGAATTCCGACAGCTCCGAGCGCGGGTCGTAGGTGGACATCGCCTGATTGATGTCGGCCAGCTCCCTCTCGATAAGCGACGCGAGTTCGTTCCGCACTGCAACGTCGATCGGCGCCGCCAACTCAACGGCGTATCTCGTGCCCATGGTAAGGCCGCTTATCGTTGAGTGTACCGGCCGAACGCACGCGGCTGCCGGAACCACTGCCATTAACGTGATGAATGTGCGACGTCTCATGCCCCCCACCATAGGCCCGGTGTTGCCGTGACAGCGTACGCGCCGTGAGCCAGCGGCGGTTGCCAGTCTTTCAGAGTCAGTCAGATTGCCGTGTCTTGTCAAAGTATAGAACGTATGAACGGACTTCTGTTGACACCACCAATCTGTTCTCGAAAAAAATGCCCCAGCGAGACCTGGAATCGCGACGCCAGGCGCAAATCACGCCGCGATAGCGGTGCAGGATTACTTCGTGTCACTAACCGCGAGAGGCCCGGCACGCAATCGAATTTCCATACGCGAAACTACAAAGCGCTCCAGCGAATGGCAGTGGCTGTATCTGTGCCACGTTTGCCAGCACATTCCTTGTTCCACAACCTCGAGAATCCGTGCATTTCGTTTGTATAAAGCGATTCGCCATCGCCAGAGAATATGGCTTGCCCCCTGACGACGCCACCTTGCGCATTGCTCGCCCTGTACTGATAGCAGATTGTGCCTGTGTCGGCGATCACCAGGGCTTTGTCGAGTTTAACGTTGTCGAGGCCATGCATTTCTTTCTTTAGGATACGTGCACCAACCGTTGCGCGTTGAACGGCCGTGTCCTGCTTTTTCTCCTCGGCTTTCTTCTGGACTTGTGCAGCCGTTCCGGGCGCCTCTTCTCGCTCGAACATGTAGTAGCCCGCCACGAACGAAATAACAAGAAGCACGAGCAAAACAATTCTTGTTGAGCTAAGGTTCGACTTAAGGCGTGCACCGCAGTGAGGACAGTTTTTCGCTGTCGAGCCGACCACGTTTCCGCACTCTTTGCATATCGTTGGCGCCATCGCCCCCCTCTCGTTGCTCAACGCGGCCACGGTTCCCGTTCACTCGCGAGACGCTTCGCAAGACGCCAAGCCGGTCCCAATCTAGAGGGTCTCCAAGCAGGTGCTTTTCTGCTAGAGGATCTCGAAGACTTCGTATCCTGCGCGGTCCGCTTTTCGCCAACCGATCCCTACCGTAACGATTCGGTTGAGCCATGCGTATTTGGGCGAAGATGTCTCGAAGTACGGCGTGTTGCGATGGTAGTACTCGGACCCATCGACGATTTCGCCAGCGGCGATCCTGTCCATCACTTCCTTCGGGCCGCAGCGAATGCCGGTGTAGTGCATGAATATGAGCGCATCGTCATCCGTCTTCAGAACCAGGCGAACGTTGGGGATGACGGCGTCATCAGCGCGGATCGTCTTCATATCGAGGCCACCGGTGAGCACCTCGCCGCGTAGTCGCGGCCCCTCGAACGTGCCGGGACCCAGAAGATCAACGTGGCGTGTGCCGGATGGCACGGACCCCACATCGTGCAGGCGGATAACTGAAGCACTGAGGTTGAACAAGAAATCAGATTTCAGTACGGACATAATCAGGCCTCCATTGAAACAAAAAGGGCTCTGACCCCTTCAATACGTGTTTCCACCCGGATCAGAATTCAATCATGCGCGCACCTACAACCGGGTTAGCGCCACCCAGGTCGAACGAGACCAGGCTGTATTCCGGGACCTCGAGCCATGTCGACTCGTCGCGGGTAAGGGGCTCGGAGGCAAGCAACATTGCGCGAGCTGATTCCGGCCCACCCAGCATCTTCCATTCACCTTCGTGGCAAGCATATTGGCGCCCGAGGGTGTACCACAGCGAGAGGTAGTCAAGTTGATCGACCAGTGCGGGATCGGTGCTCGCATAACAACCGAAGTCGAAGACGTAACGCGCGGCGATGATCGCCTTGCCGTCCGCGACGAACAGGTTCACCGATGACGCGACATCAATGCCAAGCTCCTGTCGCGTCTCATCCAGAATCTCCAGCGTTTCCACCAAGGCGTCGGCAAGTTCGCTCGCGGTATGCTCGGCCGACGGATCGGCCAGGCGCGACAGGAACAAGGCGTAGATCCATTCCGAGTCGAGCTCCGTGCGCACCAGACGGCTGACCTCTGGTCGCAGATGACGCTGCAACCGGGGTCGCATTTCTTTGAAGCGATGCAGTTGCCCGTTATGTGCCAGCGCGACTCCCGTGTTCGGATAAAGAAAGGGGTGAAGCAATTCAGGGCCAACCGTAGCGGACTCGCTGAACGGCACACCGCGCACGTGCGCAAGCACGCAGGTGGGACTGACCTTGCGCGCCAGATCCCGCAAGCTCGTGTCGAATACAGGTAGACCCGGCGTGCGGTAGGTGTATGGCTCGCGTGCGCTACTACCCGTGCGATCCCATGCGGTGAGGCCGAAGCCGGCAAGATTCAGCATTCGCAAGTGCTGCGGCGCGTAGCTTTGGCGGACCAGCGAGTTATCCGGGGCATAAAGGAGGTTGTCCAGCAGGACCGGTTCACCGAGATATGCGAGCACGCGACACATTGGCTAGAACCTATCTCACAATCGCTCGCGCGTGCGATGGCAACGATTTTCGCTTCCGGCTAGGCGCGAGTGAGGCCGTTTGGCCGGTCCAAACAAGGAGTGAGCAACAACGCCGGAGGCGAAAACTGCGCCCCGGACTCGGACTCTCGAAGAGTGGAGCGGGAAGGGGCGCGGAGGCTGCGCACATGACTATGGGCCGGGGCTTGTGCGTCTGCTCCCGCACCGGCGCTTCGCGTACCGAGTCGCCGCCGCCATCCCGCTGGGTTACGCCCAGAACACGCCTCCGCTGTGTTGTTCGGCTTGTCAATACGATCGGTATTGACTGCACCTCTCGCCTTGCGGCCCCCGTGTTCTGAACGTAACGCATCGTGCGATCGATTATGAGATAGGTTCTAGTGCAATCCGAGAGGACCGGCTGCCGGGGCCTGGGTCCAAGCCATGTGAAAGTGGACAGAAAGCGCTGTGCTACGGCGCAATGTTGTTGCGAGGTTTCGCGACAGGGCATAAAGGAAGCGGTTTGCGAATGCACTCTCCGACGCAAAAAGCGAGGGATCAAGGCGCAGTAACCGGGTTGCGCTTCGCGCGCGCCAGCGATGCGGCTCGGAGGCGGCGTCGAGCACGCCTGCATATTCGACGAAGCCTCCCGGCCCGGTCGCGGGCATCGTGGCTTCGGGTCCATGTGTATCGTCGAGCCACGGCGAAAGCGCTCCCCGCAGCACAATCACGACTTCATGCGAGCCCGACGCTTCGGGCAGCACAAGGCTGGTGCCGCGTTTGACGTTCGCGACGGAGATGGACGGGAGGATATCCTTCCAGTCGCGCGCATCCATGCCTTCGAAGGCCGGGAGCAGGCTAAGAACGGAAACCACTTCGGGGTCGGGTGTCGACCATTGAAGCTCGGAGCCGGCCAGAAGCGACGCGGTAGATGGCGCCTCCCACGTCATCGCGTTGCGCCGCGTCCTCATCAGTCTCTCATGCACCGAGTTTGCGACCGCGCGCAGGATGCGGTAGCCACCGTCGCCGCCGTAGACAGTCACCGCTTCGAAAGCTCTCAATCCGATTTCGTGCAGCACCGAGCGCTTCGTTGCTCGCAGAGTGGCGGATCGTATTCCTCGCCCCAGCGCGGCCACCTCGCCGAGCACCATCTCCGGTTTCGCGGTCGAAAGTACCCTTTCCTCGTCACCGGGCAGGCAGCGCACCACTGCGAGCTCGCCCTCGGTGAGCACGAAAAGGCAATCGTCGCGCGTGCCCTGGCGTACGACCTCTTCTCCGGCTTGCACGGTGCGCAACCGGCCGACCGAGAATAATCGCGAGCGATCGTCGGCTGAAAGTGAATTCAGGAGATTGCTTTCGACGAGAACGCGACCGGCGTCGTTCGCCGCTTGTTTCCTGGGATCGTTCCCGTGCCTTTCCATTACCCCTCCAAGAGCCTCAAGCATAATTCAAAATCCATGGCCGCTTTTCCCTGATCGAAAGGATGGCTCGAGCGGCAGCTCCTGGCTCATGGCAGGCTGTAGAAAAGTTCCAGATTGAAGACGAAAAAAAGGCCTGCATTTCTGCAAGCCCGTTTTAGGATCTGGCGCGCCAGAGGGGATAAATCTGGGCACTGGGCTGAGGCGGTTTCGATCGAGCAATAGTCCAGATTCCGATCCGCAGCCATCCGATCGCGCTTGTGCGGTCCAACCATGACGTCCGATATGTCACCAACACGGCGCAGCGCTGGGAG
>JASFUE010000248.1:0-4982 GCA_050050435.1 Burkholderiales bacterium
CGCCCAATTGCCACTGGTCAGATGAATCGCCGCCGTTTCCTCAAGCACACCTCCGCCGCCATAGGAGGCATGGTAACCAGTGCAACGATAGGTGCATTGAGTGCGCACAGTACGCGGGCAGCCAACCACGCGCGCCACACGCCGCGGGGGATCCAGACCGACATGCCCTATGGCGAACTCGAACGCCGCCGGGACCAGAACGGCGTGGAAGTGCTGGCGCTGCCGAAGGGCTTCGAGTACGTCACCTTCGGCAAATCCGGGCAGATCATGAGCGACGGGTTTGTCACGCCGCGCAACCACGACGGCATGACTTGTTTTGCGGCGGGTAAGGACATCGTTCGGCTCATCCGCAACCACGAGATAGGTAAACAACGAGGTCGTTCCAGGCTCGACCTGACCGGTCCTGAAAGCACGCGCTATGACCGGAAAGGCACCGGGGGATGCGTGACCATCGATTTCGACATTCGACGCAAGCGGCTGGTACGTGACTTCATCAGCCTCAACGGTACGATCGTCAACTGTGCCGGCGGCCTGGCATACCGGGATGCCGGCTGGCTTAGCTGCGAGGAAATCGTTTATGGCCCAGAGCGCGGCTTTGAAAAGCCGCACGGTTTCACGTTTTTCGTGCCGAAAGACGCTGATCGTCCGCTACCGGCCGAACCGATCATCGCAATGGGACGCTTCAAGAAGGAGGCCGCGGTCGCCGACAGTACCAGCGGTATCGTCTACCAGACAGAAGACGATGAGAACGAAAGCGGGTTCTACCGGTTCGTACCGCGAGACCCCGTCGATCTCATGGCGGGCGGTGTTCTGCAAATGTTAACCGTCTCGGACTTTCCAAATTACGACACACGTTACAAACAGGTGGTGGGTGCGCAATTGCGCACGGAATGGGTGACGATCGACGATCCGCACCCGGAGACTGTCTCCGCTGCCACAAGCTGCTTCTCGCAGGGCTACCGGAAAGGCGGCGCACGCTTCAAGCGCCTGGAAGGTGCTTATCGTGGAGAAGCCGGAAGTATTTACTTTGTCTCAACCAACGGCGGCGATGCAGGTCGCGGGCAGCTCTGGCAGTTCATCCCCCGCGACACAAAAAGCGGGACTCTGCAACTGATCTATGAATCGCCAGACAGTGACATGCTCGATTCCCCGGACAATATTTGCGCGACGCCAAACGGCGGGCTCATCATATGCGAAGACGACGCCAGCCACGACGGCGATACCTACCCGCTTGCTCGCGGGATTCCCAACGTCAATCGTCTGATCGCACTGGGCCAGGATGGCATACCATCGGTGTTCGCTGTCAACATTCAAAACAACACCGAGTTGGCAGGAGCATGTTTCAGCCCGGACGGAGAGATTTTGTTCGTCAACGTGTTCGGTAACGAAATTCCGGGAAGCAGTTTGACCTGTGCAATCTGGGGACCATGGTCAAACGGCCCACTCTGAATGCCTTGCCCTGATCGGCGTAAAAGCGTCGGGCAACCCCGTAACCACCAAACCCGAATTCAGGCAAGCCTGCTTCGGAGCTAGTCGAATACGTGCAGCCGTGTCCGGTTGCGATTGATGAATTCCCAATCGTAAACGACGCCCAGCCCAGGCGCATCGGGCACGGGAAAACATCCGTCAGCGCCAACACCATCGAGTTCGTCGTTGTATCCGCAGGCATAAACCGGCGGCATGGCATTCCTGCACTTCGGTCCGACCAGGGCCACCTCATAGAAATTGGTATTGCGTATTGCCGCCATGCAATGCCGATGCGCCGGACCGGAAGCATGTATTTCGACATCGAGCCCGAAACTCTCGGCGAGGTGAGCAATCTTCATGGTGCCGGTGATTCCGAGATCATATTCCGGATCGGCACGAACAAAGTCGGTGGCTTCGGCGACGATGAAATCGGCTTTCGGCTCAACGCCGCGGACATGCTCGGTTTGCAGCAGCGGCGTCTTGATGAACTGCCGCAGCTTGCGATGGGCGTGCTGTGACCAGCCAGCGTCGCGAAAAGGATCTTCGTACCAGAAAAAACCGGCCTCGTCACAGGCTTGGCCAACCGCAAGCGCATCGGCAAAAGTTCGCAACTCGCATGCGGGATCGATCATCAGACTCATGCGCCCGGAGTTGGCCTTGCCAAGTGCCAGCACCGTTTCGACCTCTTCGGCGACATTACCCTCGCCCCAGCCATGCATCTTGAATGCGCGGTATCCCATTTCATAACACTGATCAGCAAAATCGACATAAGCGCGCGGTGATGACAGTCCGCCGTTGCGATCGCCATGATATGTGGAGGCATACGCCGCTAACCGTTCACGAAATCCGCCAAGCAGGCGGGAAACCGGCGCTCCGAATTGCTTGCCCGCCCAATCCCACAGCGCAATGTCAATACAACCGAAACCCATGTGGTCGTATTGCCGGTGTGCGCGTTTGAAGTCGTCGTAGATCTTCTCACGCTGATGCGCATTGCGCCCGATCAACTGCGGTGCCAGCGACAATGTCTGCCCCAGCGCCATCGGCGTGCCGCCCCATAGTGCGACGTATTCACCGCGCGCGCCGTCTTCGGTGCGAATCACCACTGCATATTTGGACATTGTCAGGGTATTACCCGGCTGGTACACAATATTGAATCCGCCGCCATCCCAGCCGGCGTCTTCCAGGTCGAATGTGAACTCGTGCACTTCAACACGATCGATCTTGCTCATAGTCCCACCCAGTCATTTTTTTGTTGACAGCCGCGAGCGTGACCGGTTGACGCCACTGCCTCGCATCATGTAAACGGATTGCGGTAAATCAAATCAGCGAGGCTAGTTTAGGTGGCCGCCGAGGACAGGGTCAATTCAGCACAAGCACATTCCGATGAGGACGCCGGCGAACCGGGCGAAACGCGTCCGCGCTGGTGGCTGCGCAATCCGCCCATGGGTGTGCTCTCCGCGGCGATCCTCGGAGTCGCTACCGCCTTACTGGCGGCATCCTTAAAGGCGCCCGATCATGCTCCGGGTTCGACACTGTTGTACCTTGTCATTCTGCCCATCGCACTGCTGTTGCCCGCTGTGGCACTGGCGGGAATGGTCGTCGCATGGCGCGCGTTAAGGGCCAGCCACGGCACACAACGCTTGATACTGGTGATTCCCGCAACCGCCGCAATCGTCCTGAACGCGCTGGCGGCCGGGTTGTTCGCACGCTGGCTAACCCGGGTCTTCGTTGGCTGATGGATGGTTTCGGCTGGCGCCGGATCACAGAAGCTGCCTGCAAACAACGCACAGTTTGAACCGGATTGCTGCAACCGCAAATTTTCGAGGCGACGGTTCAATTGACCCGCCGCAGGCACAGGAATACAGTAATTGCGATGGACGTTGGCGAATCCGGTGCTTCCGAGGCAAGACTTGCACTCGAGCAGTTGGTCGAGCGGCTTTCCTCTGTCGCCGCCATCAGCGATTCCGCAGCACGCATGAACGCCGTTGGCGAAATCCAGGATGCGGGGCATGCGCATTACGCGACGCTGCTGGGTTGTTATCTCGACGACACCAGGCAAAGCTACAAGGCGCGGGAAGACCACTGGAAAGCGCTCGCCGAGTACCAAACGCAGTTGACACAAGCCGTCTGCATCGCGGCGGGCGCTGCTCTCTCGGCATCGAGCGCGGTACGCGCTTTATCGGCCATTCGTTCACTCGCCAAACTACATCTTGTCCATTATTCGCGCATGCCCCGCAGACTATGGCGTGTGGCCTACAAGATTCACTCGAGCGCGGGAAAGCGCGGATTCGCTTCCACGTCAGTGCATGCGCCTGGCAGCCAGCAGGGAATGACCACTGTCGAACAGGAATTGCTGCGCCTGCTCATGTTGCAGATCAGCGCCCCCGACATGATGACGCCAGTGCAAGTCGAGGCAGCAGCGCGCGCAGTAGAGCGCCTGGGTGCCGAATTCACACTGCGCCTGCCCGGTGTCGCCGATAACCCATTCTATTTCGATCCGGAGGGTGAATTTCCACCTCGCCGCGCCAAAGGGCGAGACAATCTACCGCAGAGTGCACGTTACTTCGGTCCCGGCATCGGCTACGACTCGCTCGAACACATGCTCAGGCAGGTGGCGACAGATACGCCGGAAAAATTCAGATTGTTCGGCACCGATCTTGCGCCGCGCGAGCAGGCAAACGCGGTGCAGCACCTGCTCACTTTCTGGCAAGTGGACTGCCCGTATTCGCCTCCGGCCCACTCACCAGCCGAAGGGTCGTTGCTGGTCTCACATGGCTACTCCCGGGTATGGCAACACCTGTCCCAATCCAGTGGTGGCGCGCACGAGTTGTCGCTGGTCGAAGATTCAGCCATGGTCGCGCAGCCACCGGAGGTTTGGCAATTGAGCGGCAAGGGAGGAAATGAGCTCGCTGCGCAGGTGCCGCCGTCGAGCCGCAGCTGGGCAAAATGCGGTGAACTTGTCGGACTGACAACTGGCAACGATGAGCACTGGGTCGGATTGATACGCCGTATCCATACCCGCGCGGACAATGGTCTCGATGCCGACTTCGCATTGCTGGGTCATCAGGCCCGGGCGTGCACGCTACGCGAAGTACTCGGCGACAGTGACGACAGCGGTTTCACCGACGCTGCATCGCGTCAATTTGGCCTGAGTGCCGTGAACATCATCATCGTCGCCGACGGGACCGATCCGGCAAAACCGGCAAATCTGCTGCTATCACCAGAACACTGGAAAGCCGGGGGCGTATTTGAGCTGAAGGAAGACGACGAGTCGCGGTATTTGCGCTGCCTCGAAGCCATCCGGCACGGTCCCGACTTCGTGCGCGCGACCTTCGAATGGCTGTCTGCCCCGCCGTGAACCCACCGCCCTGATCACACCGCCCTGATCACACCGCTGGCAGCGGCTCGCTTACCGGGTATCACGCGCATGAAACGCGGCTTCTGGCTGCGCCGATGGATCTGCTTACCCCCGCGACGGCCTCGCCGGGATTGACCCGTTGGTGCTATATTGCTGT
>JASFUE010000249.1:0-4978 GCA_050050435.1 Burkholderiales bacterium
GGAAGTAGCGAAAGCCGAAGCCGATTACTTCCCTGACATAGCCGTAGAGGCAATTGCCGCCGCTGTTGCTTTCTATCAGAAACTCGACAATTGGGGCGGTGATATCGCGATCGATCCACAGGACTACGAAACCGCGCTCGATGTCTTCGAGCATTCCGGAAAGATTACAAAACGCCACGCCTATGGCGACGTGGTGATTGCACCACCAGCGGAGAGCTGATTCGAACCCTCGCCGATTCACCAGCGAGCTCAAGCTCGATCCGAACCAGTATCACCACTACATGGCGCTCAGGGCAACAATCAGCAAGGCAGAACTGAAAATCGCCGATATGGAGCGCGGTTATTATAAGGACCACACGCTCACCATCGCCCGCCATCCGTCGGAAACCGAAGAGCGCATGATGGTGCGCCTGCTCGCGTTCGCGCTGAATGCAGATGACGCGCTGGCATTCGGTGCCGGGCTGAGTACCGACGAGGAACCGGACCTGTGGTGCAAGGATCTCACCGGTAACATTGAAAGCTGGATCGACGTCGGACTGCCGGACGAAAAGCGCATCCGCAAGGCATGTGGGCGTGCGCAGAAGGTGATGGTCTACAGCTATGGCGGCCGCGCGGCGCAACTGTGGTGGAAGCAGAACGAAGATGCACTCGCTCGCCTCGATAAACTCACGGTTCTCGATCTGCCACAGGCCGCGACCCGCGCACTCGCCGAACTTGCGGATCGCAACATGAAAATGCAGATCACCATTCAGGACGGCCAGATCTGGGTTTCCAACGCGCAACAATCGGTGCATCTGGAACCCGAACTCAAACAATCCCCGCACTCCGCCTGATGTTCCTCCTGCGTCGTTGAGTGGCGGCAGAGCAAGTTCGGGTTGGTTGAACCTGGGCGGGCAATCAGCGCAATACCGAATCGAAGGAGCAAAGCCGCAGCGAAAATGGCTATAACAAGTCTTCGATAAACCAGGCGGCAAATGCATGGCGGCCGGGAACACCGGCCTTGCGATAGATCGCACTGGCTTGCTGGCGCACGGTTTTCTCGTGCGTTTCACGCAGCACCGCAATTTCCTTGATGCTCAACCCCTTTAACAACAGCATGCCTATCTCGCGCTCGCCCGGACTGAGCTGCCAGTCCTGAAACTGGGCGTCGACCGCTTCGCTCAGGCGCTTGCGTGCGGTCTGGAGTAGCGGGTTGACCGCCCTGGCCTCATCCCCCGCCGGTTGGGCCAGTTCACGCTTCAGCTCGGTGAGCTGCCTGCGTTGCTGTCGCAGATCCAGAATCATGCGCAGCATCAGTGCTGCGGCCAGACACAGAAGCACCACTTCCTGCAACACATGCGCCAGCGGTGAGCCATGGCTCAGATCACTCACGATATCGCCGGCGCTGGCAAGCACGACCACACCGGTCAGCAGGAAAATGAGCTTGTCCGAGGTCGAAAGTCTCATCAGGCAAATGTCCTATATCCGTCGCATGTCCGATGCAGGCCAATGATTTTGAAGCCATTGTACCGGGCATCAATTTCAGTATTGCGGAGACAGCCATGAGCACACGCAACATCAACGTCTGGGACCGGTTCGTCCGGATTTTCCACTGGAGCCTCGTCGGATTGTTTACTCTCGCCTACCTCACGGGTGATGACGCCGGAACAGTACATGAGTGGGCGGGCTACGCCATCGTGGCACTCATCGCATCGCGCATTGTCTGGGGCTTTGTCGGTAGCAAGCACGCCCGTTTCAGTGACTTTGTGCGTGCTCCATCAGCGGTATTCCACTACCTGAAGAGTCTGGCAACCTGCAACGCTCCGCGCACACTGGGGCATAACCCGGCGGGCGGATGGATGGTGCTGCTGCTGTTGGTCAGCATTCTGGCAACGGCGGGCAGCGGCGTGGTTGTGCTCGGCCTCGAAGACGAGGGGCCGTTGGCTGGTCACATTGCCACCGACGGCTGGATTGTCAGTGTGGGCAATACCTTCGGCGGTGACGAGGGCAAAGGCGACAGCAAGCACGAGGATGAGGACGATGATGAAGAGTACGAACATGGGGATGGCCGCATGGCCGGTGCAGGCAACGCCGGAAGCCAGATGTCGGCAACGGACAATCAACCGTTTGAATCCGCGGAGGACGCCTGGGAGGAGATCCATGAATTCCTCGCCAACCTGACGGTACTGCTCATAATCCTGCATGTCGCCGGTGTCATCTTATCGAGCCTTGCACACCGTGAGAATCTCGTGCGCGCCATGATCACGGGAATGAAACAAGAGCAGTAGCCATGGATTCGATGTGACCTGTCCTCTAAACTTGGGGGCAATTACCTGACCCTGATAACGGAGGACTGCCATGAAACTGAATCGAGCTGGAAAACAACAGCGTCGGCGTTTGCTGAAAGCTGCCGGCGCTGCCACGGTGACCGCGCTGATAAGCGGTCTGCAGCTCGCGATGTGGCCGGCAAATGCCGCCGAGGGTAAAAGGAAGATCGGCATTGTCGGCTCCGGCAAGGTTGGTGGCGCCATTGGCGGCACCTGGGTCAAGGCAGGGCACGAAGTCATGTTCTCCTCGCGCCACATTGAACATGACCGGACACTGGCCGCCATGCTCGGGCGCGGGGCTTACGCCGGAACACCGCGCGAAGCAGCCGAATTCGGCGAGGTGTTGATGATCTCGGTGCCGTATCACGCGTTGCCCGCCGTTCGCGAGGAACTCGGCGAGTTACTCAAGGACAAGATCGTGATCGACACCTGCAATCCGTTCGTGTGGCGTGATGGCGAACTGGCCGAGTGGGCACGGGAGAAAGGCGCTGGGCTTGCTTCACTGGAACTGCTCCCGGGTGCGCGCATCGTGCGCGCATTCAATGCAATCGGTTACGTCAATATGGGCAAGGCCTACGAACAGCCGGGGCGCGTCGGCATGCCTTTCGCCAGCGACGATTCAGGCGCCGTCAAGGTAGTGGAGCCGCTAATACGCGATGTCGGCTACGAGCCGGTATTCGTCGGCGGCATGGAAATGGGCAAATACCTGATGCCCGGTACACCACTGGCTGGCGAACACACTGCCGACGAAATTCGGGAAATCGCAGCAAGGCTGGACTAAAGGCTCACTTGCAAAGGGCCTGAAACGGCAAGGCGCCCAGCGCATTACCAATGCGATCTGTCCCTTGCTGGCCCTTCACTTGAAGTGACGTACCGCGAGAACAAGCAGGGCGATCACTGCGCCGCTGATGATAATGGTCAGGACCGCGCGCATTTCGGATTTCCGATAGGCCTCGAACCGCACAGCCAGTGATGGATCGACCACGTTCTCGAACTCGCGGCGGCCGACAAAACGCGCGAACCGGTTTCGCTTGAGACTCTCGAAATAGGTGGGCCCGGGGCGGCCTAGTTCCTCGTACAGTTCAGGATGACGCATGGCCAGCATTTCGGCGAGTTGCTGACCATGCCGTTTGAATCGCGCCATCAACGCGACCGAAGCCACCAGCCAAACCAGCGAGACGAGTGCGAGAATTTTTTCCGGGTCCATGCCGGCCACCGTTCAGGAAAAGATCATCGGAAGGATCGAAACTAATGAAACGCGGAACTACTTCAGTCCCAGACGCACCAGTTGCGGGAACATCCATCGGCGTGCATCCTCGTCCCATTCTTCCTTGAACTTGTACAGTTCGCGCAATCGTTCTACACCCTGTGTTGCCGCCGGCCGGGCGTTGATTTGGTCGTGCAAGCGCTTGACGTTCGGAAATTTGTCCAACGCATCGTCAGCCGCGAGAGCGCGCGGAATCAACCGCGCCCAACCCCACAACGCCATATCAACAATCGTGTATTCATCTCCCAGCATGTAGGGTTGTTTGCCCAATCGCTCGTCGACGATCTTGTAATGGCGCTCCACTTCGAAGTCGTAGCGGTTGATTCCATACTCCTGCGGTTGCGGCGCGAAGTGGTGAAAGTGCACTGCCTGTCCGGAATACGGGCCGATTCCGGTGGCGACGAACATCAGCCACGACAGTAGCTCACCGCGCTGGGCATCCTTCGACGGCAGGAATCGTCCGGTCTTCTCGGCGAGATACAGCAGGATGGCATTACTGTCGAACACCGTCGTTCCGTCATCGACAATTGCCGGCACTTTTGCATTCGGGTTGATTGCCAGGTATTCAGGCGTGAACTGCTCGCCCTTGCGCGGATCGACCGGGATCGGGTCGTACGGCACGCCGAGTTCTTCGAGCAACAAGGCGACTTTTGTCGGGTTCGGCGACAAGTTGAAATAGAACTTGATCATGATGGTTTCTTTCCAGCTGGCTGGTCCAGGAAGTCCAAAGGCGCGCGAAAAATCAAGTCTAAACCCGATTAAGGGAGTTCACGAGCGCGGCTCGCTCATCAATCCCTTGACGATGGCATAGCAACCCACCAGCAGCACAATCGTAAATGGCAAGCCGGTGGACACTGCCATGGCTTGCAACGCGGCCAGACCACCACCCGCGAGCAGTGCGATTGCAACCGCACCTTCCATCAGCCCCCAGAAGACACGCTGTGGCTTGGGTGCGTCGATCTTGCCTCCAGCCGTAATCGCATCGATGACCAGAGAACCCGAGTCCGATGAAGTGACGAAGAACACGATCACCAGCACAATCGCAATGAACGCGGTGATTTGCGACCAGGGCAATTGTTCGAGAACGAGGAACAGCTGCAAGGGCAGTTCCGCGCTCTTCGCCGCATCCATTCCTTTCTGCAACTGATCGATCGCGGTTGTTCCAAAAGCCGTCATCCAGAAGGCCGATACCGTCGACGGCACCAGCAATACTGCAACCAGGAATTCACGCACCGTTCGACCGCGGCTCACCCGCGCGATGAACATGCCGACAAACGGCGACCAACTGATCCACCAGGCCCAGTAGAAGGCGGTCCAGCCCTGGCTGAAATTAGCGTCAGCGCGCCCAAATGGATTGGACAGGAAAGGCAGGTCCACAAGGTAGGCGCCGATGTTTTTAGCGAAG
>JASFUE010000250.1:0-4875 GCA_050050435.1 Burkholderiales bacterium
GGCGTATCGATCTGGGAAATGTTCCCAAGACACACAACTTTTGTGCCCGGTCCGGCTCGGGTGACCAGGGTTTTCATCTGTTTCGGGGTCAGGTTCTGAGCTTCGTCGATGATCAGAAACTTGCGGATGAAGGTTCTGCCACGCATGAAGTTGAGCGACTTGATCTTGATGCGAGAGCGAATCAGGTCACGGGTCGCTGCGCGCCCCCATTCACCGGCGTCCTCGTCGGTATTGTTGAGCACATCGAGGTTGTCTTCCAGCGCCCCCATCCACGGCGTCATCTTTTCTTCTTCTGTCCCCGGCAAGAATCCAATGTCCTCTCCTACGGACACGGTGACGCGCGTAATGATGATTTCCGAATAGATCTTTTGTTCCAGCGTTTGCGCCAGCCCCGCTGCCAGGGTCAGGAGGGTTTTGCCGGTTCCGGCCTGGCCCAGCAGCGTGATGAAATCAACGTCCGGGTCCATCAACAGGTTCAGCGCGAAGTTCTGCTCGCGGTTGCGAGCAGTGATCCCCCAGATACCGTTTCTGGCGTGGGAATAGTCCCGGACCGTCGCCATGACGGCAGTCGTCGCCGAGGCTTCGATGACTCGAGCCTGGAAGGGTTTGTCTTCTGGTTGAAATACAAACTCATTGAGCATCAGACTACCGCATAGCGGGCCGCTCAAGCGATAGAAAGTCTGACCCGCCTCTTGCCACGACTCCATGTCCTTGCCGTGTGTTTCCCAGAAATCCTCGGGCAGCTGGCGTAAACCACAGTAGAGCAGGTCGGTATCTTCCAGCACCCGGTCGTTGAAGTAATCCTGTGCAGAAAGACCCAGCGCATGAGCCTTGATGCGCATGTTGATGTCCTTGCTGATCAGAATGACATCGCGCTTGTCCAGTTTTTCCTGAAGGTATTTCACAACACCGATTATCTGGTTGTCGACCTTGCCCGGGGGCATGCTGGCGGACAGATCGTGGTGGATGACTTCAGTTTGCAGGAACAGGCGTCCGCCGGCCTGAACGTTTCCCGTGACTGCCAATTCGATGCCGTCCTCGATCTTGTCCGGGGCGCTGCTGACGATGGAGTCCAGAAAGCGGCTGGCCTGGCGGGCATTACGGGCCACTTCGGACATGCCTTTCTTGTGGGCGTCGAGTTCTTCAAGCGTTGCCATCGGAATGTAGACGTCGTGCTCGTCGAACCTGAACAGGCTGGTCGGGTCGTGCATCAGCACATTCGTATCGAGGACGAACAGCTTGGTTCGTGGCGAGAGTTTGGTTACTACGGATATCGATTCGCTGTCAGGCATGTGTCTGGGTAATTGTTGATTCAGTTGCAGGTGTTATGGTGTGCAAGTGCGCAGTGGGTCGGCAACAGGCTTGTCGGGTGCCGGTGCTCTGGACAGAGAGCAAAGGCAAGGCTCAAAGCGATTTCACGAAATCGAGAACCTCATCGACGTGCCCCGGCACTTTTAGTCCCCGCCATTCGCGGCGCAGGACCCTACTGCCGTCGATCACGAATGTGCTGCGTTCGATACCGCGGACTTTCTTGCCGTACATGTTTTTCATCTTGATGACCCCGAACATATTGCATACGCGTTCGTCTTCGTCGGACAGCAGCTCGAACGGGAAGTCCATTTTAGCTTTGAAATTTTCGTGAGAGCGCAGGCTGTCACGGGAAATACCGAAGATTGCGCAACCGAGTTTGCGGAACTGCTGGTATGCAGCAGCAAACTGGCGGCCTTCTTCGGTGCATCCGGGTGTGTTGTCTTTGGGATAAAAATACAGCACGAGAGGGTGGCCGCCGTGCTCGGACAGGCGAAATGTCATATCGCCCGTGGCAGGGGCCGAGAAGTCGGGGACTTTCAGTCCCGTCAGAATGTCCGCCATTGAAGTACTCCAGGTCAGGTTTGGTTTGGTTTGGTTTGGTGAAGTCAGTTTGAGTGGTAATGTTTGCAAATCAGTTTTTTCAGTTCAGCTCAGGAATTCCTTGCCTTGCAGTGCCACCGTGTGCGGTCGACCGGGAACGGTGCCGGCGACGACTTCATGGTATGGCACTTCCCTCGTGTCGATCGACAACATGTAATCGTGCAGCGAGACGATTTCATGGCCTTGCTGGCGCCAGCCCCGCAGTAAATCCTCGAACTCGGTGAGCAGTTTAAGGCCCTCGAAAGCTGCGTTAGCCGTGAACACGTGACCCCAGGGCGTGGTGTGCGCGGTCAGGGAGAGAATATGCGGTACGATTTTTTCCCTTGTAAAACCGGGTTGCGCAAGCAACTCGTCCACGGTCGGCAGGGTGGTTGGCAGCTGCGGGCACGAGATTACCTCGGCTCGATATACCGGAATGAACGGGTGCGTTCCCCGGGTATCCGAGCTGTAGGCATATCCGAGGCGTTGGGTAAGCCGATAGGCATGGCGGTTCATCTGCCAGCCAGGAGCTGCGTGTACCCTGGCCGTTTCTCCGGTAATTTCCTGATATCGCCTGGCGGCCAGTCCCATCTGATGCTCGACCCAGGCGTCATCACGGTGCGCCGCACTTGTGCGCCATTGCATGTGGTCGTGGCTGCGTACTCCGGTTTCAAATTCGGCATCGCGCAGCGTGCGAATGATACCCGCGGCCCGTGCGCCGATATCAGGCGCAGGCAGCAGGGTCCCATAGAGGTAGCTGGCGATTCCGTAATCGCGTATCGACCTGGTACGCCAGAGATGAACAGGCATGCCGCGGCGCAAAAAACGCATTGTGTGGCGTCCGCTGCGGTCCGGGCCGAGATTGAACAGAAAACTGGCGCCGGCGGCTTGCGTTTCGAGTACGTCGGCCAGGCGCGGCACACCGACGAGCGCCGGCCTGAGATTGTCGACATCGATCTTGAGTGCGATTTTCACCGTTAAATGGTCGCGCAATGACCATTGCCAGCCAAAAGGGTCGTGAGGCCGGATGGCAGGTCGATATTCATCGTTCAGACCCTTGTTTCCGCGATCGCGGGCGTGCCGGGCAGGGCTTGTTCACGCGAACGCAGTTTACCGGCAATGGCGGTGAACTCCTGCTCGTTACCTTCGGCGACCGGCAGGCTGGTTGCTTCGGACAGACGGGTGTAATTCAGATCACTTGATTTTCGGTAAGCCGGGTCGTAGTGGTTTTCGAGTAGCTCGCGTACCAGCGTGGTCCAGTCCCCTTGCAAGGCGAGCTGTTTCCAGTGCGCGACGCGGCTTCGCCCATGAAGCCAGCTGAGGGCGTCGAGCCCGGCGCACAGTACCGCCGGATCGCCAATGAAATGCTGGTATTCACGTATCAGCAGCTGAATGCGGGCCAGCATTGACGCCTGCAACAACAGGCATGCCGAGCCGCGCATTGCGTTCATCAGCGGTTCGGGGACGCGCAGATTGCCGATCTTGCGGCTCTCGGCTTCGACATATACCGGCCGTTCGGGGTCGAATCCCGACAGTGTTTCCCAGATCCTGGAATCAAACATCTTTTGACCGGGCTGACCGCTGCTGGGCAGATTGCCCAGGACGGAGCCACGGTGCCGGGCGAGGCCTTCCAGATCGAGTACCTGCGCATCCTGCAGTTGCAGTTCGCGCAACAGCGCACTCTTGCCGCTGCCGGTCAAACCGCAAACGACCTGGAACCTGAACAGCTCGCTCAATCGAGCGATGTCGGAAACAACGAAACGGCGGAATGCCTTGTAGCCGCCTTCGAGCCGCTTCGCGTCCCATCCGGCCTGGCGCAGCACGATGGTCATGGATCCGCTGCGCTGCCCGCCACGCCAGCAATAAATCAACGGCCGCCACTTTCTGGGTTTGTCGGCGAACACGGTCTCCAGATGCGCGGCGATGTTGCGCGATACCAGCGCGGCTCCGACGCGTCTGGCGGCGAATGCGGATTCACGGGCGTGCAGGGTTCCAACGCGGGCGCGTTCTTCGTCCGAGAGCACCGGACAATTGATCGCGCCGGGGATATGGTCGTGCTTGTACTCGGACGGGGAGCGCACGTCCACGATCTCGTCAAATTCCTGAAGTTGTGCTACGTTGACCGCGTCCTGAATCATTTCCAAAGCGGGCGTCCAGACGGCACCCACACCCCTGTTTCAGTATCAAGTGTACTACTTCTGGATCGGCTGCCTCGCTGAACGATCATATGCAGATCAGATTGACTGAGTACGCCCACGGCGGTGGGTGCGGCTGCAAGATTGCACCGGGAACACTGTCGCAACTGCTTGGTGAATCAGCCGCTGGCGCGGTCTTCCCCGATTTGCTCGTCGGCTACGATCACGCCGACGACGCTGCGGTGTATCGTCTGAACGATTCGCAGGCATTGGTGGCAACGACCGATTTTTTCATGCCGGTGGTTGACGATCCGTTCGACTTCGGGCGCATTGCCGCGACCAATGCCATTTCCGATATCTATGCAATGGGCGCATCGCCGGTGATGGCGCTTGCGGTGGTGGGAATGCCGGTGAACAAGCTGCCGGTCGAGGTGATGCGCAACATACTGGCTGGCGGCGAATCGGTCTGCAAGGAAGCCGGAATCCCGCTAGCGGGAGGGCATTCGATTGACTCCCCGGAGCCGATCTACGGACTGGTGGCACTGGGCCTGGTTCATCCGGATCAACTCAAACGCAACAGCGACGCTCGCGCCGGGGACGAGTTGGTGCTTGGCAAGCCGCTCGGTGTCGGCATCCTGTCAGCGGCACTGAAGAAAGGCGAACTGGACGCCGCCGGCTATGCCGTGATGATTGACAGCACGACGCGGCTTAACCGCCCCGGTACGGTGCTGTCAGCGATGCCTGGGGTGCATGCGATTACTGATGTCACCGGCTTCGGTTTGCTGGGCCATTTGCTGGAAATCTGCCGCGCATCGGATGTTGCCGCGTGGATCTGCTTCGGAGACGTTCC
>JASFUE010000251.1:0-4866 GCA_050050435.1 Burkholderiales bacterium
TATTCAATGAGCTGCGCGGCAGCGATACGCTGCTGCTGGCCGAAGGCGTCAACATATTCCGCGCCCATGTGCCGCCCTCGCTTGCCGGGCGCACCATTGGCGAATCTGCGATTCGCAGCGAAACTGACTGCACGATTATTGCTGTCGACGTCGGCAAAAAAAAGCGCGTCGTCAATCCTTCGCGGGACATGCTGCTCACGGAAGGAACCGAGATGGTGCTGATTGGCACGCTCGAGGCGGAGGAGAAGTTTATCAAGCGGTTTGTCCGGAACGAACGTTAACAGGCTGTTGAAAAACTACTGCGTGACCTTGATTCGGGTTCGCGCGTTGCTCGGAATGCTCATGTATTTTTTGTATACACTCCAGTGCCTGCACTCCGGTCGCCCCCCGACTGAAGCCCGCTCGCTACGTGTTTCAACAGCTTTTTAGGATAAAGGCGGTTTGGTTAAAAGGTCAGAGTTTTTTTAACCAAAAGTTGGTGCTCATCGCATCAGCCGTCGCCGCAAAAGGTCGACGGCACTGATAACGGCGTATTGACGAATACGCTGCCGGTCGCCGGGAAGTCGCACCTGCTGCGCTTCGCTCATATCGCCCGTAGCTAGTCCGAGAAAGACAGTACCTACCGGCTGGTTTTCCTGCTCGGCCGGACCGGCTACGCCGGTGGTGGCAAGGGCAACGTCGGCTTTCAAGACCCGGCGCGCACCCTCGGCCATTGCGCGGGCCGCTTCCATGGTCACTACCGGTCCCTCCGGTACCCCCAGCAATGAAAATTTCACGTCGCTCGCGTAGGAAACAATGCTGCCGCGGAACACATCGCTTGCACCCGGAATGGAGGTAAAGCGCTCAGCCATCATTCCACCGGTGAGCGATTCCGCGATACCGAGACTCAGACCCCGCTCCCGCAACATGTCGATGACAACGGACTCCATGGTCTGGTCATCGACGCCGAAAATGACGTCCCCGAGTATTGCTCGCACACGCGCTTCCTCGTCGGCCAGAATTTGTTTGGCCTCTTTTTCGTTGCCAGCTTTGGCCGTGATGCGTACCTTGATGCCTTCGATGCCGCTTGCCTGGAACGCGAGCGTCGGGGTTCCCAATGCGTCGAGTTCATCGATGCGCCCGGCCAGCATCTCGGCGATGCCCGATTCGGATTGTCCCCAGGTTCGCAGTACGCGGCTTCTGATGACCGCCGCAATTCCGGCGCGTTTCTGCAGGTCTGGAATGACCGTGCCGGTGAGCATCTCGCGCATCTCGTGCGGAACGCCGGGAACCGCATAGACGACTTTCTCGCCCACCGGACACACCAGCCCGGGAGCGGTGCCGGGCATCTGAGGGATGACAGTTGCGCCTTCGGGTACTTGCGCCTGACGCAGGTTGTTATCGGACATGACACGGCCGCGCGCGGCAA
Source organism: Burkholderiales bacterium (assembly GCA_050050435.1). Lineage (GTDB taxonomy): Bacteria > Pseudomonadota > Gammaproteobacteria > Burkholderiales > Eutrophovitaceae > SG8-40. Next base: position 1,409 of record JASFUE010000251.1, read on the forward strand.
ACATCGCGCGTATCCGATCGGCAATCTCGGGCTTGTCCACCAGGGCAACTCCCATCACCTCGGCGATCGCTTCGCGGGTAATGTCGTCCTGCGTCGGCCCCAGGCCACCGCACATGATGACGGCATCACTGCGCTCAAGGCCAAGGCGGATGCTTGCGACGATTCGCTGGAGATTGTCACCGACCTTGGTCTGAAAGTGCGAATCGATACCTGCAAGAGCGAGATGCTCACCCATCCACGATGAGTTGGTGTCCACTATCTGGCCGAGTAATAGTTCGGTACCGACCGCGATAATTTCGCAACGCATGTAATCTCCTGCAGTGGTGAGGGGATCAGGCCGAGGCTTTCACCTGCTGGCGGCATGGCGTTCAATTCTGTTCGGCCCGATCCATGTGAAATTCGACTGGCTTGCCTGCCAGTTTACCTCCCGCAGAGACGGGCGTGATGAAATTTCCTCTACAGGGTATGGCGGGTGTCCAAGGCTGCGGAGGCGAGCAGGCTGGTGCGGAAATTTGCTATCCGAGATGGGTGAGCCGAAGTTCCGCGGCTCCTGTTTCAAGGCAGTGATCGTAGTACATGAGCCGGGTCCGTTTTTCCCCTATCATTTCCAGGAAGGGGTCTCATGGATTCGACACTTGTCTGGATAATCGGAAGTGGATTGCTCATGAGCGCGATTGCGCTGGTGGGCAGTGTTACGTTCGTTCTCAGCGAAGCGGCGCTGCAGAGAATTCTCTTGCCGCTCGTTGCATTTTCGGCCGGCTCTCTGCTCGGTGGGGCCTTCTTTCATATGGTGCCGGCCAGCCTTGCATCCTCCAGCAACGAACTTATTGTTTTTTTCCTCGTATTGGCCGGATTTACCGTTTTTTTCGGTCTCGAACAGTTCCTGCATTGGCATCATTGCCACCGCGCCAATTCTGCCTGCAGACAGCCGCTGACCTACCTCATCCTTATTGGTGACGGCTTGCATAATTTTTTGGGCGGTTTGGCGGTGGCCGGCACTTTTCTCATCGATATCCGGCTCGGCATCATCACGTGGTTGGCAGCCGCCGCCCATGAGGTCCCACAGGAATTGGGTGACTTTGGTGTGTTGGTCCACGGTGGGTGGGAACGACGCAAGGCGCTTTTTTACAACGTGATCTCAGCGTTGACCTTCCTTCTCGGCGGGTTGGTTGCCTACGCCGCGTCATTCAGACTGGATGTCTCGTTCCTGGTGCCCTTCGCGGCCGGGAACTTCATCTATATTGGTGCCGCGGACCTCATACCGGAAGTGAAGACACATTCAGACTTGAAAGCGAATATTGTTCACTTCATTGCATTTGCAGCCGGTGTGATCCTGTTGCTGGCGATCAAAGTCATACTCGAACCATGAGAATAACGAACGGGCGCGCCGGCGAGGATCTACGGCCGGCGCGCTGTGTCCCGCGATTCAGGGAACGATCAAGGAAAAGCTGGAACGTGCGGTTCGGTTCCTTCAGGCTCGGCGCCGGGAACTGTTTCTTTGATTCGCTCGGTGATTTCGTCAACGCGCGTTAAAGGGACATCCGCGATCACGAGCAAGCTGCCACCCTCAATCGCATCCTCGAATTGTTTGAGCCGCGTGCTTCCGACATTAAGACCAATCATGCCGCCTAGCCACGCACCGACACCTACTCCTGTGAGGGATGACGCAAGCAATATGGCGCCGCCTGCCACGACAAGATGCGGTTCCAGAGCAAGGGCAACCAGGCCACACAACATCCCCGTCGCTCCACCCATCGGAACAGCGCGTTCAATTGCTGGAAGGATATCGCTCTTCTGCAAAAACGAAGCCTCCGGCAAATCTTCCAACTCTGTGCCGCGCTTGGCAATCACATGAATATGCTTCCACTCGATATGCTGGAGTAGAAGCTCGTCAACGACCTTTTTGCCGGATGTAACGTCCGGAACGAGAAAATATAGTCTACGCATAATTTTTTAATGATACCTGGTCCATGGATCGAGTTTTTGATCTATGTCATGAACAGGATCAGTCCGGCGCCAATGGATTGCCATAGGCCGGACAAATGCGATCATGCTCGAACAAAGATACGTGTTCTGATTCCGTTGTCCAAACTGGAAAACATGACCTGCCTCTACTGATTACGATTGCATGAGCGCGGAGCGGATCCGCGCGGCCGCTGCGCGCAAATCAGCGTCACTGGCCGGTGCCTGTCGATGTGGATCGAGATCACCTAGATGCCAGATGGGTACCAGATGCACGTGGGCATGCGCCACACCGAATCCTTCGACAGCGATACCGGTACGCGGTGCGCCCGCCGCCGCGGCGATCGGTAGCGTCAGCTCCCGTACGCGGGCAAAAAGTCGCGCATGCGCCTCTGGCGACAGATCATCCACCCAACGCACGTGGATGCGCGGGATGAGAAGTACGTGACCCGCTGTGATCGGATTGATATCGAGGAATGCCATGTGCTCGTCGTCCTGCCAAACAACGTGCGCTGGCTCACGCCTCTCGACAATCCCGCAGAAGACGCAATCGTTTTCTACCCGCATTTCCGGTTCTCTATCATCAGCATCCACAGGTTCGTGATCAGCTGTAGCCGTGCACACAAATATGTTGGCATGCGTTCGATTCGGCTGAGCGTCCTGCACATGATTATGTGAGGCAATTATCCGTTTGTTAATACCGCACATTGCTTTTGCGACACCCTTTGCAGCTTTGCTTGCCTTGTATCCGTAATCTGGTACCACTCGCATAGCACACGCATCAAGCGAGATGACTTCCAATCTTTTACTCTACAGGAGATACACCATGAAAATCGTCAAGACCACTATCGCCGCCGTTATGTTCGGCATGTCCGTCAGTGCTTTCGCCGCAGTGAGCGATATCTCGAGCGTCACGCACGGTTCGAAAGCTGGCCAGAAGCCGCAAGTTGGTCAGATTGCACAGCCGCGCTGGAGCGATATCAACTCAGTCACCGAGAAAGGTGCTTCCAACGAAGTCAAGCCTTTCACGAAGGCGGCTGGCAACTACAGCTTCGGCGATATCTCGAACGTCACTCACAACTGATCCACCCGGCCGGATAGTCCGGTCAATCAGACTGAAAAGGCCAGCGGGCAGGAAACTGCCTTCTGGCCTTTTCGCTTTTAATGGCTCTACTCGCGGATCAACTCCAGATCGTTGCTTCGATCATCCGAGCGCAAAACACACAATACTCACCGGCAGGAGCCTGCCTTATATTTCGCGATCGCATCGCTGAGAAATGGGTAAAGTGCTTTGCAATGCTGTTCTTCGATCTGCATGAGCGTTTCCGGTATCGGTACCCGATTCCTGCTAACCCGGGGCCCGAATACACTTGGCGAGGCTAATCCGATGGCGTGGGATGTTGGCGAACAAACTTGCGAATACCCGGAAGCGCGCCGAAAACAAGCAGGGAAAACACATATGCCGCACCGGACAACGGGTCACGGCTTCCCAGATA